>NZ_JARFTS010000066.1:0-1046 GCF_029167175.1 Shewanella sp. A32 | reverse complement strand
AGAGATGACGTCATCAAGTTTTCAAATTTTAATTCAAATTAATTAAAATTAGTTGTTGACATTTGAATCTCCACACGATATACTAATTAAGTTGTTAAAAACGCTAACAACGTTGATATGACAACGATAGTAGACCTTTGAAAACTGAACAAAATTTTGACAATCAATAGTGTAGGGTCATAAAACTCGCAAGATTATCTAAGAAAACAATATCAGAAGTCAAATCTCAAAAAAAACAAATAAAGAGCTTGAAAAAGACTCATCATTTAATATGAGAGTTTGATCTTGGCTCAGGATGAACGCTGGCGGCGTGCCTAATACATGCAAGTCGAACGAACTTCCGTTAATTGATTATGACGTACTTGTACTGATTGAGATTTTTACACGTAGTGAGTGGCGAACGGGTGAGTAACACGTGTGTAACCTGCCCAGAAGTAGGGGATAACACCTGGAAACAGATGCTAATACCGTATAACAGAGAAAACCGCATGGTATTCTTTTAAAAGATGGCTCTGCTATCACTTCTGGATGGACCCGCGGCGTATTAGCTAGTTGGAGAGGTAAAGGCTCACCAAGGCAGTGATACGTAGCCGACCTGAGAGGGTAATCGGCCACATTGGGACTGAGACACGGCCCAGACTCCTACGGGAGGCAGCAGTAGGGAATCTTCCACAATGGACGCAAGTCTGATGGAGCAACGCCGCGTGAGTGAAGAAGGGTTTCGGCTCGTAAAGCTCTGTTGTTAAAGAAGAACGTGGGTAAGAGTAACTGTTTACCCAGTGACGGTATTTAACCAGAAAGCCACGGCTAACTACGTGCCAGCAGCCGCGGTAATACGTAGGTGGCAAGCGTTATCCGGATTTATTGGGCGTAAAGCGAGCGCAGGCGGTCTTTTAAGTCTAATGTGAAAGCCTTCGGCTCAACCGAAGAAGTGCATTGGAAACTGGGAGACTTGAGTGCAGAAGAGGACAGTGGAACTCCATGTGTAGCGGTGAAATGCGTAGATATATGTAAGATCACCAGTGGCGAAGGAGGCTGTCTGGTCT
>NZ_JARFTS010000065.1:0-1119 GCF_029167175.1 Shewanella sp. A32 | reverse complement strand
TGTAGTTGCCCCCACCAAAACGGACAGCTTAACTCGCCACTTTAAGAGCTCGATACTCTCTAGGTGACATCATTTTCAATCCACTGTGTGGGTGGTAATTGTTGTAATCGTCAAACCATTCAGCGAGCTTTGCAAGCACCGTGGCTGCGTCTGGACGGTCGTTCAGGTATACATAATCTCGTTTAAACGTCTTCACGAAAGCTTCTGCCATGCCATTGCTTTGCGGGCTTCTAACTGGCGTCGTGCACACCTTAAAACCGAGTGACTTGGCGAACTGCCGTGTTTCTTCGGCGATATAACAACTGCCATTATCGGTTAACCATTCGACGGTATGTGGCAACTCTCGGACATCTCCGAAGCGCTGTTCCATGCTTTCAACCAAAATGTCTTGAACCATGTCAGCGCGGATACCCGTCGTTGTGGCTACATAACTCATAATTTCACGATCACAGCAATCTAAGCTAAATGCCACGCGCACTTTTTCTTTGTTCCAGCACGTTATTTCAAAGCCATCTGAGCACCAGCGAGTGTTTGGGTGCAACGTAATAACCTGACCGTCATGAGCGCGGTGCTCACTTACACGACCGGTATGTTTGCGTAACAGCAAGTTGTTTTGTTGCATCAGGCGATAGACGCGTTTTGGATTCACTCGCGTAATTACATGCTGCTCTGCTTTCAACTGGCGATTTAAATGCGCAGTAATCCGGCGATAGCCGTTGCTTCCACGCTCCTCGCAGATGTCGATTATTAACGGCAATAACAGCGCATCATCAGCCTTGTTGTAGCGTACTGAGCGGCCTTCTCGGCGCACGGACAAACGTTGGTATAAGTTCGAACGCGACACGCCAAGAGCCGCAGCTACTCGGAGGACAGGGAATCGTCCGGTGGTAGCAATGGCATGCGCGATATCAACTTTTTTGACTGGGCTATCTCCAGCGCCTCTTTTAGAATTTCGGTTTCCATCGTTTTACGGCCGAGCAACTGCTCAAGCTGTTTCACTTTCTTTTGAAGCGCCTTATGGTCTGCAGCACTGACGACTTCGTCACCAGACTGGATAGCAGACATACCACCATCTTGCATGAGCTTTTTCCACTTAAACAATAGACTCGGGGTTATGCC
>NZ_JARFTS010000064.1:0-1125 GCF_029167175.1 Shewanella sp. A32 | reverse complement strand
TCTTGAATTTATTTTCACGATTTTTAATCATTTAGTGTTTATTATGTGTAAAATAACCTAGGATAGCCCAATAAGTTTATACATTTATAAATACATTTAAATACATTATAGTACATTAAGGGAATAAAAATGCAGTCATACCAAGGGATACAGCATACCTTTATAACTATTTAGTGCGGACATTATAACTATTTAGTGCGGATTTATTAACTATATTTGCATTATTTTGCATTTATGGTTATAATTGCATTAAAGTTAAAAGGCGGTTAAGACAATGAAAGAAAAAGTTGAAATTAAAACCAATGAATTAACTAAAAACTTACTAAGCCGACAAGATTATTTGGTTACTCAAGGGAACGACTTAGCCAAAGCATTCGGAAATTTAAATGCTTTTGAACAAAAATAACTAGATTTCTGTTTTAGTTACGTTACACGTGATTCGAAACTGGACGACACTTTCAAGGCACAAGCTTCAGATGTGCTGAAACACTTTGGTTTAACAGATTCTGGCACTAACTATACTCGTGTAATCAAAGGATTTAAAACGCTGAATGAAGAAACACCGCTTTATTTCCTTGTTAAAGATGAAGATGGTTCCGATAGCGTACTAATGACCCAATTATTTAATTTCATTCGTATTTCTAAAAATAAAACGATTACATTTTAGTTTTCGGAGCATGTGGCACCCTATGTCTTTGATTTGAGGGAGAAATACTACTCTTTCCATCTATCAGAATTATCACGAATTAAGTCTAAATACACTCTAATCCTTATGAAAATGTATCAAGCCCAGAAAATGGGTAATCAGAAAACAGTTACGATTACTGGTGAAATGAACGATTGGCAAGATTGGTTCCTAGGAGTTGACCGTTCGAGCAATTGGACAGCTGGACGATTCAAACAAAAAGTTTTGAATGTGGCCGTAGATGAATTAATTGAAACATTAAATGTCACTATTGTTTTGAATACGATTAAAAAAGGTGTCAAAGTCACTGGATATGAAATAACCATTAATTCTGACTAAATCCGCACTAAATAGTTATAATTGTCGTTTCAAACTAAGCTATACCAAAGTCAGATAAAAGCTAGTTGACATAATGATCCTTATTAAAACTTCGCTACATG
>NZ_JARFTS010000063.1:0-1130 GCF_029167175.1 Shewanella sp. A32 | reverse complement strand
CTGCCAATCCATGTAGGTTTCCCGGATAGGGTGAAGCGGTTTCCATAAATCGCCTCACCCTACGTAGCAACTGCCACATCTGCGAACACTTATGATTGCGTGTCACCGTTTCATGAAGTGCATGCCACAGCTTCTCAATTTTATTCACCCAAGGGCTATAAACGGGCTGAAACAGGAGTGTGAACTTGGGATTGTTGCTTAGCCAAGCCTGCACTTTTTTGCTCTTATGAATGATGTAATTATCCACGATTAACGTGATAGTTTTTGCTTTGCGATAGCTCTTCCGAAGCAATTCCATCAGCTTAATAAATAACGCCGAACATTTTGAGTCGCTGCCTACATATTTCACTGTGCCTGTGTCGGCATGTAAGGCCCCCGCAAGATAATATTTTTCGTTCTGGCCAGGTGTTGCCACTAACCGTTGTTTCCCTCGAAAGCCCCAATCTGCACCTATCTTAGGGTTTAAATGGATATCAACTTCGTCTTCATAGAAGACAGGATTATCGGCATTGCAGTTATCCAGAGCCGCTTTAATTGCCGCTAACTTTTCGTCCTTATGTGGATCTCGAATTCTGAGTGTCGGCGCGGCCCGTCGCCATACTATCCCGAGTTCTGGCATCCACCGGCGTAACGTCGAACTATGAATATGAATTCCTGCATGTTTTCGCAATACTTTGGCGAGCAATTCGGTACTCCAACGACTACGCTGATAGCCTAAATCTTGTGGTGAGCAAGGGATTAGAAAATGTAGCAGCTTCACTATGGCATCGCCGGGTAAGTACGGTGGTTTACCCAGTTCGGCATCTTTCAATCCGTTTATCCCCAGTTCGTTATACTTGCTACACCAGCGATTTACAGAAGAACGAGCCGCGCTAAGCAAGCTTGCGACTGTCTGTCGGGATAGTCCTTGATGCACAAGTAACACAGCATTTGCTCGACGGCTGAAACGCTTATCGTTGCTTCGCTGGACGATTTTCTCTAATCGGCGTCGCTCGGCACGATCAATCAATGTTATTCTGTTCATACTCAGTGTGGGTGTGTGTAAAGTGTGGTTTGGCGACTTATCTGATCGCTCATTTCACACTGAGTTCCCTTCGCAGGTGATCTACACTTCGGAACAGCTATTTAGT
>NZ_JARFTS010000062.1:0-1150 GCF_029167175.1 Shewanella sp. A32 | reverse complement strand
GCATGTAAAGCGATCATTGCACTGGACCCGTCTCGATCAGAGACGTTCGCTCGCGTCATGTGAATGGCCTGCGGAAAGCCCTTGATATCAACTGCCAGATGGCGCTTAATCCCTGAGATTTTCTTACCAGCGTCGTAACCTTTGTTTTCAGCAGTAGCGGTGTTTTTGACGCTCTGAGCGTCAACGATAATATAGGAAGTTAAAGCTGAACGTCCTTGGTAAGTTCGCCGAGCAATGACAATTTTTTTAAAACTTGTTCCAATAAAGAATCAGCCGTAGGCTCAGCTTTAGTTGTCCAAATTTTGTAATAGTTGTAAACTGACCGCCATTCTGGAAAATCACCGGGGACTTGACGCCATTGGCAACCGGTTTTCAAGACATATAGGACCGCACAGAAGACCTCGTAGAGGTCATATTTTCGAGGCTTAGTTCGCTTACGAAAATTTTCTAAAGCTGGTCGAATTAATTCAAATTGTTGCCGAGTAATATTGCTGGGATAATTTTTCATAGCTTAAACTCGCTTTTTGGTAGATTGTAAAATAAAAAAGATATAACTTGTGCCAGGCCGATAAGATACAAAAACACATAGGACATTGAGAAGCTAGCATAGAAAACTATGTGTTGCATTTTAGGGTCTATATTTTACAAATAACCCCTCAAAAACATTGAAAGAATAACCCCTAATATCTACATTATAGATATTAGGGGTTATTTATTTTCATATTATAAAAATGACTTCTTCTATTTGTCATTTTTTCGATACCTTTTAGCACGATTTTGACCAGGAAATAAACGATCATGTGATCCGACTCGAATGCCAATTAAGACTAGTTCATCTTTATCAATCGTATAAACCACCAGAACATCGTTAGTTTCGCTTGGTGTTTTGTTTTTCGGGGTATCTCGCAAGTGAAATTCATTATACCCGCTCATTCGCCGATTAAGCTCGTGATCTTCAAATTCTGGTGGTAATTGTTGCTGCTCAAGCAACAGGTCAATGGCTGCTCGAACTTCATCAATAATAGATTTGTCTAAACTGGCTAACCGTTTTAGATCAGCATTAAAGGTTGCACGTGGTTTAAATCTTAGTTTTTTCATTATTTAAACTGACCCCAATAATCATCATCTGATTCAACAATTTCATCGTCAG
>NZ_JARFTS010000061.1:0-1182 GCF_029167175.1 Shewanella sp. A32 | reverse complement strand
TGATCTTCTACCAGCTTGGGGGCCTGACCGGGATAAGAGGTTTTGATGATGACCTGCACATCCGAGAGATCCGGCAAGGCATCCAGCGGCGTTTTTTGTAACGCATGAATGCCCAGCACCGCCACAATCAACGCGATGATGAGGACCATCACGCGCTGACGGATAGCCATATCAATGATGGTCTTCAGCATTATGTGCCTCCTGATGCTGGCTGCTCAGACGCATCAAACTGCCTTTGAGACTGGCTTCAGAATCCAACAGGAACTGGCCGGAAATCACCACGTTTTCACCGTCACTGAGACCGTTGAGGATCTGCACCATGCCGCGGCTCATCATCCCTACATCCACCCGGCGTGCGACAAAATCGTTGTCTGCGGTTTTCACAATGACGCGGTTTTCTTTACCGGTCTGGATCAGTGCTTCTTGTGGCACGACCAGCGCATTTTCGTTCGCGCCGCCAAACAGGGATACCTTGGCGAGGGTATTGGGGCGCAGATGTTCGCCTTTATTTGGCAACACGACGCGCACCCGCAGACTGCGGGTCACCGGATCCAACTCGGGATAGATATAATCAATTTTCCCTTGCAGGCCCTTTATGCCCATGGCGGGAATACTGACTTCCGCCGGTTGGCCTACCGCCAGCCAACTCTGTTCATTTTCAAACACGTCGGCGATCACCCAGACCTTATCGAGATCCACCATTGACAGAATTTCAGTTGATGGCTGCAAATACATACCATCACGAATATCGAGATTTTTCACGTAACCATTGGACTCGGCATAAAAAGGTACGCGGAATTGCGTTTTGCCCGTTTTAGCTAACTGCTTAATCTGCTCTGGATTTAATCCCAGCAGCTCCAGTCGCGTTCCTGCTTTACGCAATAATTCCTGATAACGGTCGCTGTTACCGGAGCGCTTGAGCGTATCTTGCGCCAACAGATAATCGTCCTGTGCGTTAACTAAATCCGGCGAATAGATTTCGTAGAGCAGTTGTCCTTTTTTAATCTCGTCACCTTCAGATTGCACTGTGAGCTTCTCTACCCAGCCAGTAACGCGCGAGTGAATGTGGGTGATCTGGCTTTCGTCATAGCCGACTTCGCCGACGGTATCGACAAAGCGCCACATGGTTTGTCGGGTGGCTTTGGCGACTTTGAGTGCCAGCGCTTGCTGCATCTGGCCGGA
>NZ_JARFTS010000060.1:0-1199 GCF_029167175.1 Shewanella sp. A32 | reverse complement strand
TGTATTAGTTCAGACTAGATCTGACACATCATCTTGAAAAGATGAGAGTTACCCGTTTTGATAAAGGTGTCGAATCTTAAATCAAAACATAAGGCAACTCTCATGCTTCATACTAACAATCCGATTATCAAACACAAAGCGGGTTTACTCAATCTCGCAGCAGAACTGGGAAACGTTTCTAAGGCCTGTAAGGTGATGGGCGTATCTCGAGACACCTTCTATCGCTACCAGGAATTGGTTGAAAGTGGTGGTGTTGAATCGCTTATCAATCAGTCCAGAAGAGCGCCTAACCTCAAGAACCGTGTCGATGATGCAACCGAACAAGCCGTCATAGTGCACGCGATTGAATATCCTGCCCATGGACAATCTCGCACCAGTAATGAACTGCGCAAAAGCGGCGTATTTGTGTCGGCGAGTGGTGTTCGTTCTATCTGGCTGCGGCACAATTTAGAGAACTTCAAAAAGCGCTTAAAGGCCTTAGAAGCCAAGGTCGAGCAAGAAGGTATTATCTTGTCAGATGCGCAGGTCGCAGCGCTGGAACGCAAGCAACAGGATGATGAAGCTTGTGGTGAAATCGAAACCTTCCATCCAGGCTATTTGGGCTCGCAAGATACCTTCTATGTCGGCAATCTTAAAGGTGTTGGTCGCATCTATCAGCAAACCTTCGTTGATACCTATAGCAAGGTAGCATTTGCCAAGCTGTACACAACGAAAACGCCTATCACTTCGGCTGATTTGCTCAATGACCGAGTGCTGCCGTTCTTTGAGGCTCAAGCATTACCCATGCTGCGTATTTTGACTGACCGAGGAACAGAATACTGTGGCAAAGTAGAGCAACACGACTATCAGTTGTACCTAGCGATTAACGACATAGAGCACACCAAAACTAAGGCGCGTCATCCGCAAACCAATGGTATCTGTGAACGCTTCCATAAAACGATTTTGAATGAGTTTTATCAGGTAACGTTTCGTAAAAAGCTTTACGGAAATATGGAGGAACTGCAAAAAGATCTGGACGAATGGCTGGCGTATTACAACAATGAACGGACTCATCAGGGAAAAATGTGTTGTGGCCGAACACCAATGGCGACACTCGTTGATGGGAAAGCGATTTGGGCTGAAAAGAATTTAGCTCAAATCTAATCTGACGGAGGCACCAGAAAAATGGGTAACTGTCAGATCAGGTCTGAGCTAGTACA
>NZ_JARFTS010000005.1:0-207204 GCF_029167175.1 Shewanella sp. A32 | reverse complement strand
CGGAATTGATAAACGCTGAAAGCATCTAAGCGTGAAGCGAGCCCCAAGATGAGTCTTCCCTTGGACCTTGAGTCCACAGAAGAGCCGTTCGAGACCAGGACGTAGATAGGCAGGGTGTGTAAGCGTTGTGAGGCGTTTAGCTAACCTGTACTAATGACTCGAGAGGCTTAACCATACAACCCAGATGGGTTTTACTGAAAACATTCCAGATGTTTTCTAGCACTTCCTCCATCCCTGGAGGTCGTTAACCTTGAATGAATATGAATACTTGGTTGAAGTAGAGAACGAACTACTCACAGATAAGGTCGCTTAGCTCAGCTGGGAGAGCACCTGCCTTACAAGCAGGGGGTCACTGGTTCGAACCCAGTAGCGACCACCATTATTTGACAGCTTTCCGGATTGGTTGTTTTTGCAGATATGCGGAAACAACAA
Source organism: Shewanella sp. A32 (assembly GCF_029167175.1). NCBI lineage: Bacteria > Pseudomonadati > Pseudomonadota > Gammaproteobacteria > Alteromonadales > Shewanellaceae > Shewanella > Shewanella sp. A32. Next base: position 206,772 of record NZ_JARFTS010000005.1, on the reverse strand, counting down.
CAGAATTTGTCTGGTGACAATAGCATTGTGGTCCCACCTGAACCCATTCCGAACTCAGAAGTGAAACACAATCGCGCCGATGGTAGTGTGGGGTCTCCCCATGTGAGAGTAGGTCATCGCCAGACGCCTAATACAACAAAAAGGCCACCCTTAGCGGTGGCCTTTTTGCTTTTCAGTTATAATTCTAGATTTTTCAAGACAACCTCATGATTTAAATGATCATTGCGGCTTATCATCATGGTTCAGTGCTAATAAAAAGCGTGCAGTTTTTTACCTATTCATAGATAAATAGACGTTTCGCTGAAGATCATTAGTTAGAAGGGTAAAATAGATAATCTCTGTTTGAAAAAACTGCAATCGGCGCTTGTTGTGACAAAAAGTCCTTTACCTTTAACCGGGGTTTTAGCATAATGCCCGTCGTTCCGTAGGGGTGTAGTTCCAATTGGTAGAACAGCGGTCTCCAAAACCGACGGTTACGGGTTCGAGTCCTGTCACCCCTGCCACTAATTTCAACGGCTTGCATGTAATGTGCGAGCCGTTTTCGTTCATCTGAAGTAGCCCATTCAACAGTACGAAGACCGATTATCGGTGGTCTTTTATATCGGAAACCTTAACTGGCTAACATACTGCGTAGCATCCAAGCGGTTTTTTCGTGCAACTGAATACGTTGCGTCAGCAGATCAGCGGTCGCTTCGTCATTTGCTTGATTCACCAGCGGATATAGAGCTCTGGCGCTGCGAATAATGGTTTCCTGCCCATCCAGTAACTCCAATAACATCTGCATGGCATCGTTTACCCCATTGTCTTCTTTGATGCTTGTGACGTTCGCGTAGCCACTATAAGAACCCAACGCGCGTTCGCCTAAAGTCCGAACCCTTTCGGCAATAATGTCTACAGCGGTGGCGAGTTCTGTATACTGCGTTTCGAACATCAGGTGTAGCGTGTTGAACATGGGGCCGGTAACATTCCAATGAAAGCTGTGAGTCTTGAGGTAGAGGCTGTATGTGTCGGCCAGCAGCTTGTTTAGCCCTTGGGTAATTTCCAGGCGGTCAGCCTGATTAATACCAATATTGACGGATGTATTCATGATAAACCTCCTATTCTCGATACCTCCATATCATAGCCGTCAGATGGCCTGTTTAAAGTTGATAAAATAGATACCGGCAATCGATAGACTTGAAAAACTGATGGTTTGTTAAGGCGGACAGGACTTATAAAGTGATAATTTGATATCCTTATTCACCAATTCAGTGTGGTGTTTGTTGATGAATAAATTTCTTTATGCCATGGGTGTGACCGAGTGGCACTTACGAGCGAGCAGCGATGTCACCGATGAAGTTTTTTTGCTGGCAGATGCTGGTCAATCGCTGCTGCAACATCCCATCGTTGCAACGGTGTTAGCGTTGCTGGGGATTGCACCAGAAAAATGCCGTGTGGTAGCCGAAGTCGCTACGGGCACAAATGTATTGTGGTCCTTTGGTGAATCAACGGCTCATAATGCGACTCTCTCTACTCCTGCATTAGCGTCGCTACAAAGTGATAGCGAAGCCAAACGTGTTTTGTGGCAACAGCTGTGGCGTCATCTGGATAACATTCAATAATGGCTCAAGTATTACCGCTTTCGATAGCGCAATTATCGCAAATGCTGTTAGTCGAGCAGCAGGCACATCCTTATCCTTGGGACGAGGCAACCCTTGCCAGTTGCTTTGGCCGTTTTTACCAGCAACTGGGATTGTTTGACGATAATGCACAGCTAATAGGCTTCAGTATTATGCAGTGCCTGTTTGAAGAAGCGACATTGATGAATATTTGTGTGAAGCCCAGTGAGCAAGGAAAGGGATTTGGCAAACTGCTGCTGGAACAAACAATCGCGTCGTTAAAAGCCCAACATATTGATGTGTTACTGCTGGAAGTCAGGGTCAGTAATGCCTCAGCCATAGGCCTCTACCGTCATCTTGGTTTTATTGAAACTGGCAATCGTAGAAATTATTACCACACAGCTGCAGGCCGAGAAGACGCAATGTTGATGGAGTTAAAGCTGCATTGTGATATTCAGGCATGATTTGTCGAAAGAGAAAAGCCGCCAGATGGCGGCTTTTCTCTTATTTAAGAGGCGTTACTTAACTTCTTTGCCCTGTGCTTGCAAATCAGCATGATAGCTGGAGCGAACCAGCGGCCCACAGGCGGCGTGGGTAAAGCCTAATTCCACCGCGATGTCATGCAGTTCATCAAACTCCTGCGGCGTGACATAGCGCTCTACCGGCAGATGGAAACGGGATGGTTGCAGATATTGCCCCAAAGTCAGCATGTTCACCCCATGGGAACGGAGATCTTTTAATACCTGAACGATCTCTTCATTGGTTTCCCCAAGTCCCATCATCAGACCGGATTTGGTCGGGATTTCTGGGTGGCGCTGTTTGAACTGCTGCAGCAGATTTAACGACCACTGATAGTTTGCGCCAGGGCGCGCTTTACGATAATGCGCCGGGGCGGTTTCCAGATTGTGGTTGAACACATCTGGTGGCTCCGTTGCCAGAATATCCAATGCCTGTTCAATACGCCCGCGGAAGTCAGGTACCAGAATTTCTATTTTGATATGTGGATTGAGTTTACGGATCTCACGGATACAGTCAGCAAAGTGCTGTGCGCCGCCATCACGCAAGTCGTCGCGGTCCACTGAAGTGATCACCACGTACTTGAGCTTCATATCACGAATGGTGCGCGCCAATTGTAATGGCTCTTCCGGATCGGGTTTGAGCGGACGACCATGGGCGACATCGCAAAAAGGACAGCGACGAGTGCAGATGGCACCCAAGATCATAAAGGTCGCTGTACCATGATTAAAGCATTCTGCCAAGTTGGGGCAGGAGGCTTCTTCACAGACGGAATGCAGGCCATGGCTGCGCAGTGCCTGTTTGATATCCAGGATACGTTGATTGGACGACGGCAGCTTTACACGCAACCAGTCGGGTTTGCGCAGCATAGTGTCGCGTTCAGACGGGACCACCTTTACGGGAATGCGGGCAACTTTATCGGCGTCACGCAATTTTACGCCGGGTTGTAATCTTTCTGGCCTGTTCATGACTCTGGTAATCCTTGGTAATGCTGTAATTGCTGATAGCCAAGTCGCTGGCTGAAAATTTCACTGAAGAGCTTAGCAGCTTCCTCGACGGTGGCGGGACCACCCAGATCTTTACACTGAGTCATCTCCAGCCCGGCGTAACCACAAGGGTTGATGCGGTGGAATGGCTCCAAGTCCATATCGACGTTGAACGCGACGCCGTGGAAGGAACAGCCTCGGCGGATGCGCAATCCCAAAGATGCGATCTTTTTACCATCGACATAAACCCCGGGGGCATCTGCTTTCGGATAAGCTTCTATCTGAAAACGTGCCATTACGCCTACAACCGATTGCTCAATGTCGGTGACCAACTGCCGTACACCAATCTTCAGTTGGCGCACGTTTAACAGCGGATAGGCAACCATCTGTCCAGGGCCGTGATAAGTCACCTGACCACCGCGGTCAACTTGTACTACCGGTATATCACCCGGCGCCAAAATATGCTCGGCCTTGCCAGCCTGACCTTGGGTAAATACAGGTGGGTGTTCCACCAACCATAGCTCATCTGGGCTATTATCGTCGCGGATATCGGTATAGTGCTGCATCGCGTGCCATACCGTTTCATAATCCATCTTACCCAGATGGAACACGTGTAAAGTTTTCTCGGACAAGGGCAACATCTCTCCCTGTGGATCTGCCGGCCATTATACCCAGAGTCGGCAAAAATGTAATCTAGATCACATTTTGTGATGGGTTATAACACCCGACGAACCCCTTCAATGGCGGCAAGTTCAGTGTACAAGGTTTCTATATGTTCTTTGCTGGTGACTTGTACTCTGATGGTCACGGAAAGGTAACTGCCTTTACTGGAAGTTTTGGATGAGGTGGTGTAATCGCCGGGGGCATGTTTCTGCACGACCATGACCACTTGCTCGGCCAGCGCTTCACTGTAATCTCCTACCACTTTAAACGGAAATGACGTAGGAAATTCCAGATATTTATCAAATTCAGTATTCAGCATCTGCATGACTCTCTCAACAACGCTACTGCAGTTTATATGGCGGCAAGTATAACCGAATTCAAGGGATGACATAAGCTACGGAGGAACATCTGTTCCTCCGCCAATAGTTGCTACAGGGCTGATGTTGCCTGCTGTAGCCACGTCAGCTCCGCACCAGACAGCATTGGTGACAACGTGGTGTAAACGCGTTGGTGATAACGGTTAACCCAGTCGATTTCGGCATCTGTCAGCAGCTTTTTATCAAACAAACGCTTATCCATCGGAATTAATGTCAGCGCTTCAAAGCAATAGATTTCCCGTTCAGCCCCAGCGAGTTCTGCACAAGGTTTTACTGTCAGCAAATTTTCCAAGCGAATGCCGAAGGCCCCTTCACGATAATAACCGGGTTCATTGGACAGGATCATTCCGGGTTCCAAGGGAACGGCGTTGTGATTTTTGCCGATACGTTGCGGGCCTTCATGCACACTCAGATAATGGCCGACACCGTGACCTGTGCCGTGGTCATAATCAAACCCCTGCTGCCACAGATATTGGCGCGCCAGAATATCCAGTTGCTGGCCGGTGGTGCCTTTCGGGAAGCGAGCCTGATCCAGTGCGATATGGCCTTTAAGTACCAGTGTCACCAGTTTTTTCTGCTCGTCGGTTACTGCGCCGATGGCAATGGTGCGGGTAACATCGGTAGTGCCATCAAGATATTGCGCACCAGAGTCCACCAGATAGATGCTGTTCATTTCCAGCATCTTAGGCGTACCGTTCAGATGGTTGTAATGGCACATCGCCGCGTTGGAACCCGCAGCAGAAATGGTGTCGAAACTAGGTTCACGGTAGAGCGAATGTTGTTTGCGGAAACCTTCCAGCTTTTCTGCCAGTGTGGCTTCATCGTAAAGACGGTCATTGGCCACTTCATTATCCAGCCACGCCAGAAAACGGCTAACGGCCACCCCATCACGGACATGGCTGTCGATCATTCCCTGCATTTCTGCTGAGTTTTTACGGGCTTTGGGCATGGCAACCGGATCACTGCCGGCGATCAGCTTGGCACCTGCGGCTTTGGCTTGTAGCTGACTGGCCGCATTGGCGCTGTTGGGGTCAGCCAATAGCTTTTTACCATTGAGTGCCATCAGTGCATCACTGAGTTCTGTTTCTGCTTTAAAACTCACGCCAGTCCCGACATGGGCAGCGATTCCTTGTGGCAATTTATCCAGGTCAGTAAAGAGAATCATCGTGCCATCGGCATGCAACAGCGCGGTCCCGAGGATGACTGGAATGCGCGGGATATCCTGCCCGCGGATATTGAGCAGCCAGCAAAAAGAATCAAGCGCAGTGATTAGTGCGACATCGGCTCCGGCCTTTTTCACCAGTTCGCCAATTTCCTTGCGTTTTTGCAGGCTGGTTTTACCGGCAGTCGCATCGCTGAACAAAATAGCCAAATCTTTGGTGGGTGCCGGGCGTGGGTGCCAGCAAATATCCACTGGATTGTTTTCCAAGGCGATAAGCTCGATACCGGCTTTCTCCAAGGTGGCCATTGCCTCATTGAACCAGGCCAGCGTATGGCAACGCGGATCGACCCCAACTCGGCTGCCGCTGGGCAGGTGAGCGGCTAACCATTGATATTGAGGCATATCAGTCAGACTTTCATAGTGATAGAGCTTAGCGTCCACCTGTTGACGAACTTGCACGACGTAACGTCCGTCAACAAACACTGCCGCGCTGTCTTTCATCACTATGGCCATGCCCGCCGAGCCAGTAAATCCCGTTAACCACAACAACCGTTCATTATGAGCGGGAACGTATTCACCGAGATACTCGTCAGCACGTGGTTGAATAAAGGCATCGAGCTTTAGCTTGGCCATCTCACCACGCACAGCGGTAAGACGGGTGGCAATGTTATCAGACATGGTTACTCCGTTAGCAGCTTGCAATTCAGGCGCGTTGCAAGCCAGTCAATATGAATGCATCTGTGGCTGATTATCGCAAGCCACTAATCCTTTCCGCAAGGGGCAGTCGTTTGCAGCTAAAGGACTGCCAGAATGTAAAACGGATATTTTAACTGCGATATTTGTACGTCATGGGTGAATTGATGCTGATTGAGTGCAATAATTCAACTGGAACTACAGTAAAAGCAATATGTTAAGTTATTGGCAGTGCCGCATGATGGATGCCTGTGCTACTATTGCGACGATTATCGCACTGCGGTATAGCTTCTGGGGGATTGCATGGCGGAGTTAACAATTGATGTCGGTTCGGAAACCGCGCTGTTTCTGTTCAGTGAGGCGGGCAGTACCGAGCAATATAAAATCCCTACAGGAGAAGGCTTCTCGCTGGATGACTTAAATCAGCAAATCGCCGATTTAGAGAGTGACTACCAACTGCAGGATTATCGACTAGCGCTGGCATTCCCCGGCATGGTCAGAGATCACTCGTTAGTCTCTTGCAAACATTTGCCGGGATTGGCCGGGCAAAATCTGCAAAAGTTACATACCAAAGGTACACTAGAAGTCGTCTGCAATGATGTACAGGCCGCTATGCACGCTGTGACCAGCAATAAATACGCCTGTGAGCTATTGGTGATGTGTTCCGAAGGTATGGGACTGGCACTGTCTATTCACGGTAAGGTTTTTACCGGGGCGAATGGTTTGGCTGGTGATCTTGGCAATTGTTGGGTGATGACCGAATCGGGTGAATTTACGCTAGAGCAGATGGCCAGCGGTGAGTCTATCCGTCAGCGACGTTTGCGTAACCCGGTAGAACTGTATCGTTCCGGGGCGTATTTGGGAATGGGCATTGCTTGGGCGATCAACTTGTTTAATCCGCAGCATCTGTGGTTGGCAGGCAGTACCATTGCCAATGCAGATTATTATAAAGGGTGTGTGGCCAACATTCGCGAAATGGTATCACCAGCGATGTCAGGCATGTGTCAAATCAGTCGGGTAGATGACTCTGAAACGCTGGTGTGTCGGGGATTGATGGCCATGCTCTCTGATCTGAATAACGCTTGATTACGGATTGATTTTCAGCAATTCAATATCAAATATCAGTGCTGCTCCCGGGGGAATAGGTCCGGCAGAGCGATTACCATAGGCAAGATTGTTGGGGATGAAAAAACGCACCTTGTCCCCTTCGACCATCAGTTGTACGCCCTCTGTCCAACCTTTAATCACGCGATTCAATGGAAACTTGAGTGGCTCGCCGCGCTTAACTGAACTATCAAACACCGTGCCATCTAATAGGCGCCCCTCATAATGAACCTTAACGGTATCTTCGGCGGTGGGATGAACGGTGCCTGTGCCATGGTTCAAATATTCATATTCCAAACCTGAGGTGGTAGTAATAATCCCAGGTTTACTTTTGTTGGCCGTCAGAAATGCATTTCCCTCTGCAACGGTTTGTTCAATGCCTCGGTTAGTGAGTGAGTTCAGGTAAAAGTACATGGCTACTGCGACGGCGGATGCCAGTACAACCCCAATGATAGTTTTCATTTCGCTTTCCGAATTATCTGCACATTGTTATAAATCAGCCAATATATTAGCAGTTTGCGCAATGACTTGACAGCGATTGCTAATGGATAGCAATCGCTGTGTGCTGATACTGGTGAATTCCCATCAGTGCCACTAAGTTGATGATTACACAGCACCAGAACAGCAGACGGAAGCGACGTTTAATCGTTTTGTGCCGGAATTGATGTTGTGCCAATAACGCGCCCGGCCAGCCACCTATCAGCCCTAAAATTTGTAACTGAAATTCTGGGGTGCGTTGCAAGTGATTAATGGCAGCCTGTTTGTCATTAGCGTACAGCCAGTAGGTGGTCAGACTGAGTAGCAAATACCAAACCATAAACCACCAAGGTAACGCTTTGGTGGTTACTGATAACACCAAATACAGGGAAAATATCAAGGTTACTTTATAGGCCCAGGGCATACGCCAAAAGCCTCGCGGTCGATAAGCACGGTTGCGTGATGAGTATGAACTTTTGGGTTTCATGAGTTACCTTCCCTGTAAGCCGTTGTAGGCAAGTTTGCGCCATAACCATTCCAATGGTCCTTGCTTAAAGTATCGCAGATAAGCACTGGCTAACAGTAACTGGATCAGGCTCCAAATGCTTGCTAACAGCAGATAATCGAGAAAGTTGAGTGTCAGCAATAGTTGCGGTGCGACATGGCGAAACAGCATAACACCAACCACTGACTGCAAAATGTACAGTGATAGCGGTATCTTACCGACAGCCTGAAGTGCTGTAAGCCGCTGCGGCTGGTTGTCACAATATCCCACCACCCATTGCAGCATCCATAATGCCATAGGTATGGCCGCTAATAGTACGATAACCAGCGCCATGTTCTGTATTATGTAGCTGTCAGCCGTACTGCACTGGTAAGCGATAAACCCTAAAATCAATGACCATCCCAACAGGCGATGAACATTAGACAATCTGTGGCTAAACCAACCTTGTTGCAGCAAATAAATCCCCAGTAACATCATTCCACTAATGAGCCAGAGATAGGTCATCGGAAACACCAGCAGACTGACGCCGACAACGAGAAGCTGTTGTACTAACTGACTACCGTAACTTCCTGTCCAAAGCTGGTACTCGTGCATATACGCGGGACTGCCTCGCACCATTGGCGCAGCCTCTATTGGGATTAATGCCATTAGCAGCATGACCAATAACCCAATCGCGATAAAGAGTTGGGCTTTTTGCAGTAATTCGGCTGTGCTGAGTCCGCGATATCGCCAAACTAATAGGCCGCAAACACCATAACTCAGCAAAATGTCGCCGGGCCATAGCAATACACCGTGAACCATACCAAATGCCATTAACCAGTAAAGTCTCGACTTCACACGTGATCCCGCATTCAGTCCGGCTGCACTAAAATTGTGCCACTGAATATAAAGTCCAACTCCAAATAACAAAGAAAACAGCGAAATAAATCTATCTCGCAGCAACATGTAATACAGTATTTCACCGAGCGTATCGCCAGTCGCAGCGGGCTCTGAAGCCACATACTCGTAGCTGCTTATACCCATGGTAAAAATATTCAGATAGAAAATTCCCAACACTGCCAGGCCCCTTACAGCGTCAATGTTGGGCTGTCTGGAAAATTGCTGGCAATGAGGTGAGGACGGCGAGGAATGCGTCGCGACAACAAGTTGCGCTTGGTGACGATCCTGTTGCATTTACAGTATGTTCCCTGTGGTAAAAGGCTTCACCCTGATAGTAACAGAAATTTTTATGGCTCCTGTGTTTAGATGTTTGGGGCTCCACTTTGGCATCACTGAAATTTCTGGTCTAGCTTTTATGCTACGGTGCTCAGCAGTGATTTCACCTTCAGAACTGGTTTTCAGGTGATCTCTGACCCGGTACGCATACCCGAGGTACCGGTGTGCAGGTTATGGACATCTGCGTGGATATGGAGGCGAACATTTGAAAGCACTAATTAGAGTGCCGATACTGGCACTTGTCGGGCTGATGGGGGGTAACCTAGCGGTTGGCGCTGAAGTAGATACCGCTTCGGCGGAACACGGAAAATATCTGGTGATGATCGCTGGTTGCAATGATTGCCATACTCCGGCCTATTCAATTAATGGCGGACAGACCCCAGAAGCCCAATGGCTTACCGGTGAGGCCTTTGGTTGGCATGGTCCCTGGGGGACGACCTATGCGACAAACTTGCGTTTACAGGTAAGGCACTTTACGGAAGAACAATGGGTGGTTTATGCCAAAACGCTGAAAGCGCGGCCACCCATGCCGTGGTTTGGTTTGAATAATATGCATGAGGCTGACTTAAGAAGTATCTATCGTTATCTGGTGCAACTGGGGCCCGCAGGCAAAGAAGCCCCTGCGTACTTACCGCCGGAACAAAAGCCTCCAGCGCCTTACGCGGTATTTCCATAAGTAAAGGGTTATCGCCAAGTTATTTACTGCGGCAAATAGGATTTTTGTTATCATTTGCCGCACTTCTATCGATGAAACCAGTCGAAGTAAATTGATTTATGTTGTTCACTAGCGTTTTTAACCAATGCGAAAGTGTTTATGGAACAATGGTTGTAGTGGTTGTTATTTCATATTGAGGGTGAGAATGGCAAAAGTAGAAAAAGGGTTGAGAGCTGTGGCAGTGCTTGAAGCCTCAAAAGGTGTGTTGTCATTGATTGTGGGATTTGGCATTCACACGTTGGCAGGTAAAAACCTTAAGCAATCATGCGAATTGTTGTTAACGCACCTGCATCTGAATCCGGCCAGTCATCTGCCGGGGATATTTCTGCATGCTGCAGAATCGCTCGGTAATATCAATCTGACACTGATTGCCATGGGTGCCTTACTCTATTCCTGTATCCGTTTTGTTGAAGCCTATGGACTATGGCATAGCCTGGTTTGGACGGAGTGGTTTGCTCTGGTCAGTGGCGGCATTTACTTGCCCTTTGAAGCTTATGAAGTTGTCGTTCACCGAAATCTGCTGAGTGTGGCGACTTTAGTCGTTAACCTGGCGATAGTCGGTTATATGATTTGGCTCGTGCGTTATAAACCAGCTGAAGAACACGCGGTAAATAGTGAGCGATAAATAAAAACGCCCTGCTAATTCAGGGCGTTTTTACTCATAACAGCTTATTTGTGCAGCGTATTTTTATAAAAATCTTCTAAATCTTTATGTAGCGATTTCAGCGCTTCTGGATTCAGATAGATCATATGGCCGGATGGGTAGTAGCCAAAATGCACATTGCCCACCAGCGAAGGATCCAGCTCCATATGAGCTAAATCGTATTCAGTGGAATGGAATGGTGTTGCCATATCAAAATAACCGTTAGCTGAGAATACCTGCAAGCTTGGGTTGGTGCGGATCGCATTTCCCAGGTCATCAACCACATAAGGTGAACGACTCTTATGCCCACGGCCTAAATCATGTTGCCAGTCCCAGCTGTGGAACGCATCAAAACTGAATACCTTGTAGGTATCATCTGGATGATAGTTGAGCTGATTTGACAGATAATCATTGAAAGTAGCAATAAACGCTGCAGATGGTGCGGTATCGGAGGGATCGGTATCTGGTGTTTCACCGATGGCATCTTTATCCATACCAGTAAAGCGACCATCGTAGCGGCCCATCGTGCGTTCTTCATCACGCAGCAGTTCTTTACGGAACTGAGCCTGGCCAACTCGCATATTCGCGTGTTTCAGATATTCGGTGCTCAATCCGGTGTACTGATGCAGTTGTTCAACCACTTTATTGAGTTCTGCCGCAGGAAGATTGTGACCAGCTGCGAGAGCCTGCGCAAATTCCCCTTCTGCAAATGCTCTTACCTGTAGCAGGAATGGCTCCAGCGCTGCCGGTTTATTTGGCAGTTTGTCGTGGAAATAAGCCACCGCCGCAAAGGTTGGCAGCAGACCCACATAATCACGGTCCAAACCAGGCGCTTTAGCCCCATAGTTAAGGATGCTGGAGACCAAGATCACGCCGTTGAAGGCCATACCCGATTGTTGCAGATGGTTCGCTAGGACTGGTGCACGCACAGTACCGTATGACTCTCCCAGCAGATACTTAGGTGAGTTCCAGCGATTGTTAACGGTCACATAGCGTGTGATAAAGCGGGCAAAACCGTCTGCATCTTCGTCAACACCCCAGAATTTCTTCGCTGGATTTTCTTCCTTACCACCTTTTTCTTTATCATCAGGTGTTGCGATGCCGCGAGTCAGACCGGTATCAAATGCATCAATAAACACTAAGTCGGTGCTGTCCAACAAAGTGTACTGGTTATCTAGAAGCTTATAAGGCGCCGGTGGCGTTGGTGCGGCATTGGTCGTTTGTACTCTGACCGGGCCGAAGGAGCCCATGTGCAGCCACAGTGAAGAGGAGCCAGGGCCACCATTAAAGACAAAGGTCACCGGACGCGGTTCGTCCTTTTTAGACTCCATGGTGTAGGCAACGTAAAAGACACTGGCAGAAGGGCGATTCTTATCATCCTTAATGATCATATTACCGGTCGTTGCCGTGTACTTAAGGGTATCGCCGTTCACTTTGATACGGTGTTCCGTCGTCACCGCTTGATCTTGAGGTTGTTCGGCTTTGGGGGCGGTTTGGCTTGGTTCTGAGTGTTCAGTTGCCAGCGCTTCATAAGAATATAAAGGCGCCGCCATCAGTAAACTGGCACATAACAGGGATGCCAGAGGTAATTGACGCATGGGTTGCTCCGCTAGAGATGAGGGGTATTTTTTACAGGGGTCTTCGTTTTAGCAGAGAACCTCAGCCGGTTAAACCCTCATTGGATTGGCTCGATAACTGGCTGAACTGTCAATAATTCGAGAACTATTAAGGATAATTTAAGATAAATTACCAATATTCAGTGAGTTAATTTACCTTTATGGCATTTTAAGCAGCTTGGTGGGGTTGGCTGATGACACGACTTGTTGCAATTTGATAATGAACAGAAATAGTTAAAGGCGACAAAACGTTGCTTAGCTTTACCCATAGAGTTACGTATAATCCGCTGCAGAATTTAGCGTTCAGGAACTTAGTGTGAACTATCTGTTAACCTATTTGAAAGGGCTGGCAATGGGCGCAGCCGATGTGGTGCCGGGTGTTTCGGGAGGCACTATCGCTTTTATTACCGGTATTTATGATCATCTGCTGGAGAGTATTCGCCGTATTAATCCCTCACTGTGGTCAATCTATCGGCAACAAGGCTTAAAAGGTGTCACTGAGCATATCAATGGTGGCTTTCTGTTAAGTCTGTTAGCTGGAATTCTTACCAGCATTTTTACCTTGGCCAAACTCATTTCGTGGTTGTTAGCGAATCATCCGATTCCGGTGTGGTCGTTTTTCTTCGGCCTGATCCTGGTGTCTGTTTACCATATGCTGCGACAGGTTCAGGGGGGATTTTCGCTGTCACGTCTGGGGTTGTTTGCGCTGGGTGCCTTAATCGCCTGGGGGATTACGGTCGCCAATCCCGGCCAAGTTGATGCTTCCCATCTGAACATCTTTTTTGGGGGGGCGATTGCTATCTGTGCCATGATCCTGCCAGGTATATCGGGCAGTTTTATTCTGTTGATGTTAGGTTTATATCCTGCAGTGTTGGGCGCCGCCAAAAACCTGCAGCTAGACATTCTCGCGTGTTTTGCTGTTGGTGCGATCATTGGCATTCTCTGCTTTAGTCATCTGTTATCGATGCTGCTCAAGCGTTTTCGTGACGCCACATTGGTGTTCCTTACCGGTTTGATGATGGGAACATTAGGTAAGATCTGGCCATGGAAGCAAACATTGAGCTGGCGCACCAATTCTCATGGTGAAAAAGTACCCTGGCAACAGCAGGATCTATCGCCATTCTCCTACGAGCAGTTGACCGGGCATTCGCACCAACTGATGTTTGCGGTGGTCTGTGCCATTGCCGCCATTGTGCTGGTACTCGCTTTGGATTACATGGGTAATCGCATGCGTAAGGTGTGAATGACGCTGTTCATAAAAAAAGCTCCTGATGGAGCTTTTTTTTGTGCCGCTCAATAACCTGTACAAAAATTTGATTATTGTACAAGTTTGTGTCTTACTTATGGTCATGGTTATACAAAAGAGATTTCTATGTATAAGTTTGAACCACAACGTATCCGTCTTGGGATCAGTGCCTGTTTGCTCGGTGAGAAGGTGCGGTTCGATGGCGGCCATAAACGATCCGTATACTGCAACAATGAGTTGGCGCCTTACTTTGAGTTCGTTCCCGTGTGCCCGGAAGTCGGCATTGGACTCGGCGCGCCCCGCCCGAGTATTCGCCAAGTTCTGGATGGTGACATCCTCCGGGTGCAGAACGCCAAGGGTGACATTGATGTGACCGAGAAGCTGCAGCAATACTGTGAGCAGAAAGTTGCAACACTGGATTTCCTCAGTGGTTATATCCTCTGTGCTAAGTCACCAACTTGTGGCATGGAGCGAGTAACGGTATACAAGGCCGGCACCAATAATGGCAGTAAAACTGGTATAGGCGTGTTAGCCGCGACATTGCATCAACAATGGCCACAACTGCCTATCGAAGAGGAAGGGCGACTCCACGATCTGGTGTTGCGGGAGAATTTTTTCACCCGAGTGTATGCCCATCATGATTGGCACACATTAAAGCTGTCAGGGTTAAGTCGGCACAAACTGACGGAGTTTCACGCCCGCTATAAATATCTGCTATTGGCCCACTGCCCTAAGTTATATCGAGAGTTAGGCCCTATGCTGGCGGATTCATCCAAGCCTTTGGCTGAGGTAGCTGAGCACTATTTCATAAAATTTATGGAAGCACTTAGCCACAAAGCTAGCCGTAATAACCATACCAGCGCATTGCAGCATATTCAGGGCTACTTCAAAAAGTCGCTGAATAAAAAGCAAAAGGCCGAGTTGAGCCAGGCGATCATGGATTACCGTAACGGCCTTAAACCGCTGCTGGTGCCATTAACCTTGATCAATCACTATCTGCAGGAATTTCCCAGCCCTTATATTGCTCAGCAGGTTTACCTGAATCCGCACCCCCAGGAGTTAAAGCTACGTTATGCCTACTGATGCAGCTTATTTATCTATTGGCGAGGTCGCCAAACTGACAGGGGTTAATCCCATCACCTTGCGAGCATGGCAGCGACGCTTTGGGCTGGTTATTCCCGCGCGTACCCCCAAAGGTCACAGGTTATACAGCGATGCGCAGGTGCTACAGATAAAGGAGATCCTTAGTTGGCTTGAACGCGGCGTAGCTATTAGCAAAGTTAAGCCGTTGTTGGACGGTGGAATGAGCGATGAACATCATTCTGACGATGACTGGCAAACATTAGCCACGGCCCTGACAAACGCCGTCATGGAACTAAATGCAGCCTATTTGCAGCAGCGTTTGGATGAGAGTTGCAGCTTGTATCCGCAACCAATCCTCAATCGCTATCTGCGAGAATGGTTAGTACAACTGCAAACGCAGTTGGCGTTGCGTGTAGATGGCGCGTTATTGAGTAACTGGTGTCAGAGTGAACTGACCCAGTGGCTGTCGCTGCGCGCCAGCAAGTTACTCAGTCAAAAACCCCCCTACGTTTTGTTATGTCGTCTGGGGGCGCAATCTCCGTGGAGTGAGTGGTTGCTGACGCTGGAACTGGTGTTAAGTGGCAGATATCCCCAACAATTTGGGGAAATTGCTAACCTCGATTCGCTGTTATTACTGCAGCCGCGATTGCAGGTCGATGCAGCTCTCATCCAACCGGCGGCAGACAGTAGCCACAAGTTGGTCACGCAAGCTGCTGCGTTGAAGCAACAACTCGGCCGCCCGGTGTTGCTGGTGGGTGAGTTCGCGCCGATGTTGGTAGCTGCAGATAATCAAGTTATCGATATACAACAAGCACAGGATGACGCGGTGGCGTTGCTAAATAGCCAGTTGCCAGCGAGGACTTATTGATGACTAGTCCAGATACTAAGCCAACCGTATTTATCTGGTTTCGCAATGATCTCCGGGTGACGGATAATCAAGCATTATCCGCCGCCTGCGAACATGCCAAAACTGTAAACGCCAATATTCAAGCCGTGTACATAGTAACGCCTGCACAATGGCAAGCCCATGATGTTGGTAGCCGGCAACTGGATTTTATTCGGCGTCATCTGCAGTTGGTGGCCCGCGCATTGGCCAGTCTCGGGATTGAACTAACTGTGTGGCAATGTCAGCACTTTGCCGATATTCCAGCATTGTGGCAACGGCAACTTAGTTCGCGAAATATTGTCGCCATATACGCCGGCCGCGAGCCGGAGCTTAATGAGATTCGCCGCGATCAAGCGATGCTCAACCATGGACTGCCATTACAGCTGACCAATGAGCATTGTTTGCTTGCCCCGGGTTCGGTGCTGACAAAAAGTGGCGAAATGTATCGGGTATTCACCCCGTTTTTTCGGCGTTGGCGTGAGATCGCTCAGCAGTATCCGGTGGTCCCTTTAGGCCCTCCCGCACCTGTTGGCCCAGCCATTGCGGATGTAAATATTGAGTCCTTGCTCGATACAATTAACCGCTATTTCCTGCCGTTAATTAAATCTGATAATCACTACCAGTGGCCCGCCGGGGAAGGGGAAGCACAGCGGCGACTGCAGCACTTTGTGTTCACCGCAGTAAGCGATTACCAACAACAACGGGATTTTCCTGCCCTGGATGGCACTAGCAGTTTATCGCCCTATTTAACCTTGGGAGTGTTAAGTCCACGGCAGTGTTTTGCCGCCTTGTTGGCTCGTTTCCCGGCAGCCCTGGCAGATGATACGAGTCCAGGGCGCTGCTGGTTATCTGAACTGGTCTGGCGCGAATTTTACCGACATTTGCTGGTGGCATTCCCGGTGTTGAGTATGGGCGGCAACTTTAACCCATTAGCAGATGGTATTGTCTGGCGTAACCATCCTCAGGAATTTAGCGCTTGGTGTGAAGGCCGGACCGGCTACCCCATTGTCGATGCAGCGATGCGACAGCTGAATAATACCGGCTGGATGCATAATCGCTTGCGTATGGTAGTCGCCAGTTTCCTGAGCAAACATCTTTTGATTGATTGGCGATGGGGCGAGCGATATTTCCGGCAACAGTTGCTAGATGGCGATCTTGCGGCCAATAACGGCGGTTGGCAGTGGTCGGCTGGCACGGGTTGTGATGCTCAGCCCTGGTTTCGTATTTTTAATCCGATTAGCCAGAGCGAGAAATTTGATGCGGATGGCAGTTTTATCCGCCACTGGCTGCCGGAACTACGACATTGGCCTTTGGCACAACTGCATCGACCAGTCCCAGAGAAAAGCCTATTCACTGGTGATTATCCTGCACCGATTGTTGAACACTCTTCTGCCCGGCAACGCGCGCTGTCGGCGTTAGCCATTTTGAAAAAGGCCTAAAACGCCACATTGCCACTTTCGCTGTGGCAGTGTGGCGCGTGGGTCAGGCGTTTTGGCTGTAGTATTTCTGAGGAAATAACGCGTGTAGTTGTTGAATGTAGTGGTCGCCGGCATTCGCTGAAACATGCAGTTGTACCTGATTGCCTTGTTCGGCACGGACAATACAGGTGAGTTTGCCGGTTTTCGCCAGGTTCCGACAATCGCGCTCAAATTTTTCCGGAATTTTCCCATAGTGAGATACCAGACGCCCATCTTTGAATTTCATTTCAAACAAGGTGCGCGAACCTTTACGGGCGGCGAATACCAGCTTGTAAATGATGACCAGCGCAATGGCAATAAACAGTATCTTCAGAGCATAGGCCATGAAAGGACTCCTTGAACACAGATAATTGACATAATACTTACTGAATATAGCTACAGAACTGCTGCTTTACTGCTGTTCATATCACATCCATATCACGTTAGCTGCTATGGCGTTATTGTGTGTGGTCGGCGTCATTTATGTTAACGTGAGCCATCTCAATCGAAGCGGTAGTCTGCCACTACATTCATTTTGTCGCACGCGTCAGGCAGACTGCCGTTAGCGAAAGCCGCCTGTCGGCAAGGAGGAAAAGTGAAACTGCAATATCCACAACTGCTTAAGCAGCAGGCATTCATTGATGGATGCTGGTGCGATGCAGACGACAAGCAAACACAATCGGTGATTAATCCTGCAACCGGTGAAGCGTTGGCTCAAGTGCCCTATATGGGTGCGGCTGAAACGCAACGCGCCATTGATGCCGCGCAGGCAGCATTGCCGCAGTGGCGTGCACTGACGGCAAAAGCAAGAAGCAATATCTTACGCCGTTGGTTTGAACTTATTGTGCAACATACCGATGATTTGGCATTGTTGATGACCAGTGAACAGGGCAAACCATTGGCTGAAGCCCGTGGTGAAGTGGCTTATGCCGCGTCATTTATTGAGTGGTTTGCCGAAGAAGCCAAGCGGATTTATGGCGATACCATTCCTGGTCATCAGGCGGATAAACGTTTAATCGTGCTGAAACAGCCTGTTGGTGTCACCGCTGCAATTACGCCTTGGAACTTTCCGGCGGCGATGATTACCCGTAAGGCCGCACCTGCATTGGCCGCAGGTTGTACTATGGTGTTAAAGCCCGCACCGCAGACACCTTTAACGGCATTGGCTCTGGCTCAGTTAGCACAAGAAGCGGGGATCCCGGCTGGAGTATTCAGTGTGGTGCCCGGTGATGCAATGGCTATCGGTCGGGTTCTGTGTGACAGCCCTGTGGTGCGTAAACTGTCGTTCACCGGCTCAACCGCTGTTGGCAGGAAGTTAATGGCACAGTGTGCACCAACACTGAAAAAGCTCTCGTTAGAGCTGGGTGGCAATGCGCCTTTTATCGTGTTCGACGATGCGGATATTGATGCTGCAGTCGAAGGTGCGGTAATCGCTAAATACCGCAATGCGGGGCAGACCTGCGTATGCGCCAATCGTATCTATGTGCAGGATAACATTTACGAACGTTTTGCTGAAAAGCTCGCGGCGAAAGTGGCGACACTGAAAGTCGGTAAGGGCACAGATGCTGACGTCACTATTGGGCCATTAATTGATGCTAAAGCGGTCGAAAAAGTACAGTCACATCTTCATGATGCCATAGACAAAGGCGCCAATCTGTTGTGTGGCGGCCAATTACTTGCGGGTAATTTTATGACACCAGCGGTACTGACCGATGTAGACAGCTCAATGAAGGTGGCGCGGGAAGAGACCTTCGGACCCATAGCGCCCTTATTCCGTTTTCATGATGAATCAGAGGTTATCGCGATGGCAAACGATACCGAATTCGGACTGGCCGCTTATTTTTATGCCAATAACCTGTCGCGGGTGTGGCGGGTTGCCGAAGCGCTGGAGTATGGCATGGTTGGGATTAATAGCGGTCTTATTTCTAACGAAGTGGCACCTTTTGGCGGCATTAAAGCGTCTGGTCTTGGCCGCGAAGGCTCCAAGTATGGCATTGAAGAGTATCTGGAACTGAAATACCTCTGCCTGTCAGTGTAATTTCAGCCGTCTGCTGATAGTAAAAATCCACCTGCTATGCAGGTGGATTTTTACTTTCCAACTGTAGTTGTGCTGTGTTGTCTTGTGACTTTTTGAACAGAGTAAAGGACATAGGCAATGTTCCGGATAATGGATGATAGGGGTAAACCTTTCTTTTATTACCGTTGCTGGAGATATCACTCTAACGGACAGTTATAACGGACAGTTATTGTGAGTGTCTGCAACGGTAAACAGCAACTGGCTGTCGCAGGCTTCCGTGCAGCAAATTCTTCGTGGTGTTTGAATCACACCAATTTCCGACTGTGATCATTGTAGCAGGTATGGAAAAAGCAATAAAAAGGCCACCGTTCGGTGGCCATTATTTAATCTTTGCTTGGGATACGTTGCAGTACGGCGAGTAATAGCTGCCAGTATTGACCGACAGTGGTGATATTAACCATTTCATCTGGGCTATGGGGGAAGCGAATAGTGGGGCCAATCGATACCATGTCCATCTCAGGATAAGGCTTTTTAAACAGCCCGCATTCAAGCCCGGCATGGATGACCATGATCACCGGTTCTTTGTGATAGATATCCTGGTAGGTGTCACGCACAATCGACATCACTGGAGAGCTGTTGTCAGGCTTCCAACCTGGATAGGCACCGCTGAATTTGATTTCTGCGCCAGCAAGTTTGGCTAAGGCGGACAATTGACCACAGACATAATCACGGCCTGAGTCAATCAGTGAGCGAACCAGACACAATATAGTAGCCTGATTACCTTTCATGGATACCACGCCGACATTCAAAGACGTTTCGGTAACGCCTTCAACTTCATCACTCATGCGGATAACACCGTTAGGGCAGGCATTTAGCAGTGCCAGCAATTGCTGTTGTGCATCTTGAGTCATCACCTCAGTTGCCGCAGGTGCTTCAGTCAGGGTCAGTTTGACGCCTGCATCGGCCACGGCAAATTCGTTACGGAGCAAGGCTTCATACTCATTTATAGCTTGTTGCAATAATGAGACCTGGGTGTTGGCAATCGTTAGTTTGGCTTCAGCTTCGCGGGGAATGGCGTTACGCAGAGTGCCGCCCTGAAAATCCACTAATTGAATGCCTAATTTTTCTGACTGCTCAAACAGGAAACGCGCAAGTAACTTATTCGCATTGCCACGACCAAGATGAATATTGACGCCAGAGTGGCCGCCTTTGAGTCCGGAAAGCATTAACTGGAAGGTCTGACGATCAGCGTCGGCGGCGGTGGTTGCTAGATGCAGCGTCATTGCGGCATCGACGCCCCCAGCGCAACCCATATAGATTTCACCTTCCTGTTCGGAATCGGTGTTGATGAGAATTTCTCCGTGCAACACTCCCGGTTGCAGACCAAATGCACCTGTCATTCCGGATTCTTCGTCAACGGTCAGCAATACTTCCAGTGGACCGTGTGCAATATCGGTACTTTCAAGTAGCGCCAGCGCTGAACACATGCCAATACCGTTATCTGCACCGAGTGTGGTGCCACGGGCTTTTACCCAGTCACCATCTACCCAAGCTTCAATGGGGTCTTTAGTAAAGTCATGCACTTTATCGGCATTCTTTTGCGGCACCATATCCATGTGCGCCTGAATCACCACCGGTTTGCGATTTTCCATTCCAGGTGTTGCCGGTTTGCGGATGATCAGGTTACCGACGTTTTCTTCAATAACCTCTAATTGTTTATCCTTAGCCCACTGCTGAATGAACTGGCTAAGCGCCGCTTCGTGTCCTGACGGACGGGGGAAACTACAAATTTTTTCAAACCATTGCCACAAAGGCTGAGGGGCTAACTGGCTGAGATTGGACACTTGAGACTCCTGATCTTAAGTTGCTGAACGCTGGCGCGGATAACGCCGGTTTCGATTGCCACCAAGTTTACCATAATCTCCCCGCCGGTGCGTGCATGCCACATAGCGTTTTGGGGCCGTGATTTGTCGTGGCAATTACTTGTCGCCGGGACAATAATGCTGCTGATAACCACGTTGAGGAGTTGTGATGTTAAGCTTTGTTGATGTAGCAGATCCGCAGGCGATTTACAGTGACGAATGGGATGCGGTGATCGTGATATCCGCCGATGTTTGTCGTTGTCCTATAACGGAAGTTGCACTGTTGGCGAGTCACGCGCAAGAAATTGATAGACGCGTGGGGCGTGTGCCGGTACTGCTAATGGCTCCGGGACTTGCGGGTGGCAGATTGATTGTCGCCCCAGCACAGTGTGATGCGGATTATGGTGATGTCAGTGTTTTTGCCGCGGCCGCCATACAAGCGGTAACGTTAGCACAGGATGCTGGCGCTACACGGCCGTTACTGTGGGTTGATAATGTGCCGGCTGTGCAGTGTCGTCAGGCTTCCGCCGTTGCGGCATTGGCTTGCGGTCAGGCGTTGTGGCAACCGTTGGAAGCGCGACAAGCAGGCGTTCCTACTTCTATTCAGCAAATGGGTTTAATGAATGCGGTGTTGCCTGCTGCGACCTTAACGGCACTGGAAGCAGGGCGCAGTTTTGCCAGAGATTTATGTGGCACCGAGCCGGAACGCATGTCAGCAATTGCATTTGCAAACACTTGTACCGAAGCTTTTGCAGGATCAGCTGTGACGGTGGAGGTAATCGCTGAACCCGAGATGTTGCAGCGTGAATATCCGTTATTAAGTGCCGTGGCGCGGGCATCCTGTGCTGTACCTAGGCACCAACCGCGGGTGGTTAAGTTGGAATACTGTCCGTCCGGGCCTATCGAGCACACGCTGTTGTTGGCGGGGAAAGGCGTGATCTACGATACTGGCGGTGCCAGCCTTAAGGTAGGCGGCACCATGTCAGGTATGAGTCGCGATAAAGGCGGCGCTGCGGCAATTGCCGGGCTGATGCTCGCATTATCTAAGTTGCAACCTACCGGTGTCAGAGTGGTGGCAGAATTGGGATTGGTGCGCAACAGTATCGGCAGTGATGCGATGGTTCCGGATGAGATCATTACCACCCATGCCGGGATCCGCGTCCGTATCGGCAATTCCGACGCCGAAGGTCGGCTGGTGTTAACCGAATTACTGTCGCATCTGCGGTTGCAGGCATGTGATGCAGCGTCTCCAGAACTGATATCCGTTGCTACGCTGACCAGCCATGCGGCGAGGGCATTTGGTAGCTACCCGGCGATGGTGTTTAACAGTGTCGCCAGAGAATCGGCGCTGCCAGAACAGTTGCAACATTGTGCCACGCTTATGGGCGAACCTATGGCGCTTTCACCTTTGCATAAAGAAGATTTTATGAATGTGGCCGACAAAACCGGAGCGGCTGACGTCATCTCTGCCAAACCTGTCGGCTCATCACAGGTTGAACGTGGGCATCAGTTAGCGGCTGCCTTTATGTTGCAGGCATCGGGGCTAGCTGCCCATGGCATCGCAGCCACAAAGCCTTTGCCCTTTATCCATCTGGATATTGCCGGTGCCGCTGTCAGTGGTGACCCTCGTTATGGTAAACCTACCAGTACCCCGTTGTTAGCCTTATGGAGCTACTTGCGTCGGCGTTAACTCGTTAAAAGGAACCTCCGCCAGTTGCTATTCGCTGGCGGTTTATACGGGCAATGTTGACGAGCGATAACGCCTGTTATTGAAGGTTGGAGATTGTATTGTAGTTAACTTCCAATTCCATAATTCTCCATAAAAAAATAATAAATAATTTAAAAAAACAACAAGATATATTTATTTCTTACTCATAATTGAATGTTTTTTAGGCAAATAAATATTAGTATGTGTAAATAAAAAACAAAAAACTTACAAAAGTCATTTTTATCGCCGGAAAACTTGTAGTTTAATTTCATAAGCGTATTATTTTAGTCGTTAGCGAAGATAACGCTGTGGTTAATTTGTCATGGTTGAGTTGCCTTTTCTCTCTGGCATTCAGAAAGCGTCCCCAATCTATTTCTGAATGTTTGGTTAAGGTCAATGAACTTCAACGGGAATGTTGAATACGTGTGGTTAACCAGACAGCAATACTTCGAGAGGCTCCATCTTTCGGAGTTTATTATCGTCGCTGCTTTGCCACCTTTTATGTGGTTGCTTGTTGATACAGATTTCTTGAAAGGACGCGGTTCTTTCATCATCTAGTCTGTTTGTGCGAATGGTCCCCATGTCTATGGGCGTTTAAGCATCTCTTTACCTGCTCATTTGAGCAGGTTTTTTTTTGCCTAAATCATGACTAAAGGTTTTGTGATCGGCCAGGCAAATGCATAAATCCTGCTTTTATCCTGCATATTTTGTCTGGTGTGACTCTGGCAAACTTTTTATAATCTGCCGCTGCTAACTCGTTATGTTAAATAACTGTTAGAAAACCAAGCCCTACACCTCATATTATTCAAGGAACCTAGTTCCATGCTGGAAAAACTATTCAAACTTAAAGAGCATCAAACTACGCTGAAGCAGGAAGTGCTGGCTGGCATTACTACTTTCCTGACGATGGCGTACATCATTTTTGTGAACCCAAGCATGCTGGCACAAGCTGGGATGGATCAGGGCGCTGTCTTTGTCGCTACCTGTCTTGCTTCCGCAGTAGGCTGTTTGGTGATGGGCTTTTTAGCCAACTATCCTATTGCACTGGCACCTGGAATGGGGCTCAATGCTTTCTTCACCTATACCGTGGTCGGACATATGGGCTATAGCTGGGAAACCGCGCTTGGTGCCGTGTTTCTCTCCGGTTGCTGCTTCCTGATTTTATCGTTAGTGCGCATTCGTGAATGGGTGGTAAATTCCATTCCAATGTCACTGCGAATGGGGATCGCGGCGGGGATTGGCCTGTTTTTAGCGCTGATCGGCTTAAGAAATGCGGGTATTGTTGTGGGGAATCCGGCCACATTAGTGGGTTTGGGGGATCTGACGTCATTCAATTCCGTCATGGCCATTTTAGGTTTCTTTTTAATCGTCGCTTTTGTACATCGTGGTTACAAAGCTGCGGTGATCATGAGCATTCTGGCGGTCACCGTATTGGGACTGGTGTTTGGTGACGTAAAATATACCGGTGTGCTGTCTATGCCGCCGTCAATTGCGCCTACTTTCATGAAGATGGATATTACGGGTGTGCTGGATATCAGCATGATCTCAATCGTCTTCGCTTTCTTATTTGTCGATCTGTTTGATACTTCTGGTACTTTGGTCGCTGTGGCTCATCGCGGTGGTTTGCTGGATAAAGATGGCCGTTTACCCCGTTTAAACCGGGCATTAACTGCTGACAGTCTGGCCACTATTGCGGGCGCGGCTTTGGGGACTTCTACCACCACCAGTTATATCGAGAGTACTGCAGGCGTGAGTGCTGGTGGCCGTACAGGTCTGACCGCCGTGGTTGTTGGTCTGTTGTTTGTGGCGGCACTTTTCATCTCACCATTGGCAGGAATGGTGCCTGCCTATGCCACTGCCGGGACTCTATTTTATGTGGCGATCCTGATGACCTCCAGCTTGTTGCATGTGGAGTGGGAAGATCTCACTGAAGCTGCGCCAGTGGTTGTCGCTGCGCTGATAATGCCGTTCACATATTCCATTGCTAACGGTATCGCCTGTGGCTTCATCACTTACGCGGCGGTTAAGATCCTTTGTGGTCGTTTCAAAGATTTGAATCTCGGCGTCGTGGTGCTGGCACTATTGTTTATTGCCAAATTTATCTGGGCCTGAATTGCATAATCCTGAAAGCCGCCGTAAGGGCGGCTTTTTTTATGGTTTTTTCAGCGGTTTCCTGCTTGGTGTAACTAGGAATCTCGGCGGGGATTGGGTATAAGATTAGTTCCTAACTCATTATTGCATGATAAACGATGGACCTGACAAACTCCCGTTATAAACGGGTGGTGATAAAACTTGGCACCAGCGTGCTGACATCTGGCAGTAAAAAGCTCGATAAAGCCCATATGGTGGAATTAGCCAGACAGATGGCGACCTTAATGCGCAGCGGCGTTGAAGTTGTCCTCTGTACTTCCGGCGCCATTGCGGCCGGCCGTGAACATCTATTGTTTCCAGAACTGCCGGACACGATCGCCAATAAGCAGCTGCTGGCGGCAGTGGGCCAGAGTCAATTGATCCTCGCCTGGGCGCAGCTCTTCAGTATTTATGGGTTGCATGTGGGACAACTGCTGCTGACGCGTGCCGATCTGCATGACCGCGAACGCTACCTGAATGCCCGCGATGCATTAAATGCGTTGTTGGCACAGAATATCATTCCCATCATCAATGAAAATGATGCAGTGGCGACCAATGAGATTAAGGTTGGCGATAATGACAATCTCTCAGCACGCGTTGCCTTGTTATGTGATGCGGATTTATTACTGCTGCTGACCGATCAGAAAGGTCTGTTTGACGCCGATCCAAGGACGCATCCTGACGCGCACTTGATCAGTGAAGTTGCCAATATCGACGATAGTTTGCGTGAAATGGCGGGCGGTTCCGTTTCCGGACTGGGCACTGGCGGCATGACCACTAAACTGCAAGCGGCGGATATTGCGCGGCGGGCAGGGATCGAGGTTGTGATCGCATCCGGTCACCATACCGATGTGATTATCAAGGTCAGTAGCCATCAGTCTGTCGGCACGCATTTTAGCCCTACCGAAAATCCACTCGAAAGCCGTAAGCAGTGGATATTGGCTGGCCCTAAGGCCAAAGGCCGGTTAATCCTCGATGAAGGTGCGGTAAAAGCGGTAGTGCAGAAGGGCCGTAGTTTATTATCCAAGGGAATTACCGCGGTAGAAGGTAATTTTGAACGTGGCGCTACCGTCGAATTGCTGGATAAGGAGGGTAACAAGGTTGCCCGCGGCATTAGCCGTTATAGTGCTGTTGCCATCCGCATCATTGCCGGCAAGCATTCCGACGATATTGAGCCATTACTGGGCTATGATCATGGTGACGCAATCGTGCACCGCAACGATATGGTGGTTCTATGACGGATACCTACTTACAACAGCTCGGCCAACAGGCCAAAGCCGCCAGTTTTGCCCTGGCGAATTTATCCGCTGCCGATAAACGTGATTTGTTGATGACAATTGCGAGCTCATTGCAAGCCGCTGCAGACGACATTGTTGCGGCGAATGCGCAAGATGTGGCGGCAGCCAACGCGGCGGGTCTGGAAGCGGCAATGATCGATCGCTTGTTGCTGGATGAGAAACGGCTGGCTGCTGTGATTGCGGATATCAGTAATGTTGTGGCATTGCCAGATCCTATCGGTCGCGAGTTTGATTCTCGTCTGCTCGATAATGGCATACGTTTGTGCCGGCGCACGGTTCCGCTCGGGGTCATTGGCGTTATTTATGAGGCGCGTCCGAATGTGACTGTGGATATTGCAGTACTGGCATTGAAAACCGGTAATGCTGTGATCCTGCGCGGCGGAAAGGAAACGCTCAATTCTAACTTGGCACTGGCAAAAGCGATCCGAACCGGTATTGCCGAATTTGGTTTGCCTGAAGACGCGGTGCAGCTGATTGATAATCCTGACCGGGCTCTGGTCTCCGGACTGTTAAAGCTGGATCAATATGTGGACATGATCGTGCCTCGTGGCGGGAGCAAATTGCAGCGGTTATGTGCGGAGCAAGCGACGATTCCGGTTATTTTGGGTGGCATTGGTATTTGCCATTTGTATCTGGATAAAGCGGCGGATTTATCACGTTCAACGTCAGTGATTATCAATGCCAAGGTGCAACGTCCCACCGTCTGTAATGCGCTGGATACCCTATTGGTACATCAGGAGGTTGCAGAGCAATATCTGCCGCAGCTAGCCGCCGCGTTGTCAGCAGAAGGGGTCACTATTGTTGGGTGTGAGGAAACGCAGCGTCTGCTACCAGCGTATGAGGTACGTCCTGCAGATGAAGAAACTTTCGCAACGGAATGGTTATCGCTGACTTTGGGCATCAAAGTCGTCGCTGATGTTACAGAAGCTATTGCCCATATCCGGCAATATTCCAGTGGCCATTCAGAAGCTATTTTGACCGACGATATTCCCACCGCCACTTATTTTATGAATGAAGTGAACTCGGCTGCAGTTTATCTCAATGCCAGCACCCGGTTTACCGATGGCGGCCAGTTTGGCCTGGGTGCCGAAGTTGCAGTGAGCACACAGAAGTTACATGCTCGCGGCCCGATGGGGTTGGAAGCCTTGACTACCTACAAATGGCTGGCGGTAGGAGATTACACTTCCCGCAGCTAGTCGCGAAAGTTAGCACAATCTAGAATAGATAAGGGCCCTGCAGCGGGCCCTTATTGTGTCTCGAGATTCTCGTTTATTCGCTTTTTATGTCGGCAAAACTACCACGACATAGCCCTGCCAATGTCTCTGCCGCCAGGCAGATTTCCAGACCGCGACGGCCGGCACTGACATAGATTTCTTCAAAATTTTTGGCACTGTCATCAATAATCGTTGGTAATTGTTTTTTTTGTGCCAGAGGACTGATCCCTCCCACCAGATAGCCAGAAGATTTCTGGGCTAATTGTGGATCTGCCATTACCAGTTTCTTTAACTTCAGTGCCTTAGCAACTGCTTTCAGGCTCAAATGATGATTTACCGGAACCAATGCGACGGCAACGGGGGCACTTTTTTCATCGCCACTGACCAGCAGGGTTTTGAATACCTGATCAGGATTTAGTCCTAAAGCACTGGCAGCTTCTTCGCCGTATGACGCGACATTTTTGTCGTGGTGATATTCGTGTACGCTGAAGCTAATCTTGGCCTTGTTGGCAAGATCGATTGCGGGTGTCACGCTGACCTCCTCACTAAATTCAAAGTCGATGTATCTGTCACAAGCTGCGGCGAATTTTGGGGCGGCGGTGATTACCCAGGAGTGGCAACAGGCGCTGAAGCAATAGCGCCAGGATAATCAGTCCCAGTCCTGCCAGCGTTGATGGCAGAATCTTCTCACCAAGGATGAGTGCAATAAAGCACATCGAAAGCACCGGTGACAAAAATACCAAGTTGCTGATGCTGGCGGTACGAGTCGCTGTTTTCAGTGCCATCAGCCACAACACAAAGGTGATGCCCATTTCAAACAGTCCGACATAGCTTCCCGCCAAGATCGCTTTCAGACTGAGTTGTGGTAATGATTGAGTGCAAACCAGCATCAAGGTTATGCAGGGCAATGCTATCAGAAAACTCAGTAATAAGCTCACCACCGGGTCGCCTTTATCCTTGGTATTAACGATCCAATACAAACACCAGAGAATAGTGCTAGTGAAACATAACCCGATGCCCAGCGGACTTTCAAAATGCATTTCAGAAATACTGCCTTCTGTCGCAATGACCAGTACGCCAAAGTAAGCAATAAGTGCCGCAACCAAATCAGACGCCCGCAATTTTTGGCTCAGCATCGGAACTGACAATAACGGCAACAAAATGCCCCAAGTGTAATTCAAGGACAGCGCTTGTTGTGCCGGCAGCAAATCATAAGCCTTAAACAACACCAGATAATAAAGGAAGGGACTTAATAATCCGGTTTGCAAATACAGCAATGGTCGGGCGCGAAACTGTTGCCACAACAGTGGTAACTTGCGCTGAACCCCGAGGATCACTAACAGACACAAAGAAGATACTATGGTGGCAACAAACACCAATTGCAGCGGGGTAAAAAAAGTGAGGGCAATCTTAAAGGCTGTCGCAACGGTTGACCACAGCAGCACCGCACCCAGACCATAGGCAAATGCCTGCGAGGATGTTTTCAATTATGTCTACTCAACTCAAGGAATCAGGGAAACCGTTGCCACGATTGCAGTGTGGCGATAAGTAGCTCGTATTTTAGCGGTACTTTGTAAAAAAGGTTACGTTTAAGATCAATTTTTTTATTTGAGCCCTTGTAAAGCAAAATTGCGCCCCTATATAGGGGTTAAGGCGCGATTTGGGTAATTTGGCAAAGGTCTTGAAATCAACAACTTTGCCCCCAGATCCATAGCAAATGATTAATTTAGTTCGAAAGAAAAGATTCTTCGGAGGACCTCATGGGTAAAATTATTGGTATCGACTTGGGCACAACCAACTCTTGTGTTGCCGTACTTGAAGGCGGCAAGCCTCGTGTGTTGGAAAATGCTGAAGGCGATCGCACCACTCCTTCAATCATTGCTTATACCGAAGATGAGACCCTGGTAGGTCAGCCCGCAAAACGTCAGGCCGTGACCAACCCAACTAACACTTTCTTCGCGATTAAGCGTTTGATTGGCCGTCGTTTCACTGACGACGAAGTACAGCGTGATGTCAGCATCATGCCATTCAAAATTATCAAAGCCGATAACGGTGATGCCTGGGTCGAAAGTCGTGGCAAGAAAATGGCCCCACCACAGGTATCAGCCGAAGTGCTGAAGAAAATGAAGAAAACTGCTGAAGATTATCTGGGCGAGCCAGTGACTGAAGCAGTCATTACCGTACCGGCCTACTTCAACGATTCTCAGCGTCAGGCAACTAAAGATGCTGGCCGTATCGCCGGT
Organism: Shewanella sp. A32; assembly: GCF_029167175.1. Classification (NCBI taxonomy): domain Bacteria; kingdom Pseudomonadati; phylum Pseudomonadota; class Gammaproteobacteria; order Alteromonadales; family Shewanellaceae; genus Shewanella; species Shewanella sp. A32. The sequence continues at coordinate 177,358 of NZ_JARFTS010000005.1, read as the reverse complement.
CTGGAAGTTAAACGTATCATCAACGAACCAACTGCCGCAGCGCTGGCGTATGGTATCGACAAAAAGCAAGGTGACAATGTCATCGCGGTATACGACCTCGGTGGTGGTACTTTCGATATCTCTATTATTGAAATTGACAGTAACGATGGCGACCAGACTTTCGAAGTATTGGCAACCAATGGTGATACTCACCTAGGTGGTGAAGACTTTGATAACCGTTTGATCAACTACCTGGCTGATGAGTTCAAGAAAGAGCAGGGGCTTGATTTACGTAACGATCCTTTGGCAATGCAGCGTCTGAAAGAAGCTGCTGAAAAAGCCAAGATCGAACTGTCCAGCACTAACCAGACTGAAGTGAATCTGCCCTATATCACTGCAGATGCTACCGGTCCTAAGCACTTGGTGGTGAAAATCACCCGTGCCAAACTGGAATCGCTGGTTGAAGACATGATCACTCGTTCACTGGAACCCGTGAAAGTTGCCTTGTCCGACGCGGGTCTGTCAGCTTCTGACATCAACGAAGTGATTTTGGTGGGTGGTCAAACCCGTATGCCTAAGGTACAGCAAGCTGTTGCTGACTTCTTTGGTAAGGAACCACGTAAAGACGTCAACCCTGACGAAGCTGTGGCCGTAGGTGCGGCAATTCAGGGCGGTGTATTGGCTGGCGACGTGAAAGACGTATTGCTGCTGGACGTAACACCTTTGTCCCTGGGTATTGAAACCATGGGCCAGGTAATGACCAAGCTGATTGAGAAGAACACGACTATTCCTACTAAGGCACAGCAGGTGTTCTCTACTGCCGATGATAACCAAAGCGCCGTGACTATTCACGTGTTGCAGGGTGAGCGTAAGCAGGCCAGTGCCAACAAATCACTGGGCCAGTTCAACCTGGAAGGTATTGAGCCAGCACCACGCGGCATGCCACAGATTGAAGTGACTTTTGATATCGACGCCGATGGTATTCTGAATGTGTCTGCTACCGACAAGAAAACCGGTAAGAAACAGGCCATCACCATTAAAGCTTCTTCTGGTCTGTCTGACGATGAAGTAGAAAAAATGGTGCGTGATGCCGAAGCTCATGCAGAAGACGACAAGAAGTTCGAAGAGTTGGTTAGCGCCCGCAACCAGGCTGACGGCTTAGTCCATGCCACTAAAAAGCAAGTGACTGAAGCTGGTGAGGCTCTGAGTGCCGACGATAAGGCAAAAATTGATGAAGCCATCAGCAAGGTAGAAACTGCGGTGAAAGGCAGCGATAAAGAAGCGATCGAAAAGGCCACTCAGGCATTGATTGAAGCTTCTGCCAAACTGGTTGAGCTGGCTCAGGCCCAGGCGCAACATGCTCAGGGTGGTGCTGAATCTGCCGCTCATCAGGGTAATAGCAACGCCTCTGCCGATGATGTCGTTGATGCTGAATTTGAAGAGGTCAAAGACGACAAGAAATAATCAGGCGCATATACCTGATTAATTCCAGGCGGGCGTTATGGGGTAACCCTAACGCCCGCTTGTTCTGCTCCAAGCCAAGAACGCGTGAGAGATTATGTCAAAGCGAGATTATTACGAAGTATTGGACGTCGCCCGAGACGCCAGCGAACGGGATATCAAAAAGGCGTATAAACGTCTGGCGATGAAATACCACCCGGACCGCAATCCCGGCGATAAAGAAGCCGAAGCCAAATTCAAAGAAGTCAAAGAAGCCTATGAAATCCTGACGGATGCAGATAAGCGTGCTGCTTATGATCAGTTCGGCCATGCCGGCGTGGATCCCAGTCGGGGGGCCGGTGGATTTGGTGGCGGCGGTGGTGCCGACTTCAGTGATATTTTCGGCGATGTTTTCGGTGATATCTTCGGCGGTGGTCGTCGTGGCGGACACAGACAACCGGCTCGTGGTGCCGACTTGCGCTATAACCTCGAATTATCACTGGAAGAAGCTGTGCGCGGTGTTAATCGCGAACTGCGTATCCCAACACTGGCGACCTGTGACCTCTGTGGCGGCTCAGGTGCAAAAAAAGGGACCTCTGCTACTACCTGTGGCACTTGTCATGGCAGTGGCCAAGTGCAGATGCGTCAGGGATTTTTTGCGGTACAACAAACCTGTCCGACTTGTCAGGGCCGCGGTAAGATCATCAAAGAGCCTTGCAGCAAATGTCATGGCGATGGTCGCATGGAGAAAAGCAAAACCCTGTCGGTTAAAATTCCTGCTGGGGTGGATACCGGCGACCGTATCAGACTGGCGGGCGAGGGCGAGGCCGGAGAATTCGGCGCGCCAGCGGGGGATTTGTATGTACAGGTGACTGTCCGTGAACACCCCATTTTTGTGCGAGACGCCAATAATCTTTATTGTGAGGTGCCCATCTCCTTTGCGAAAGCCGCATTAGGTGGTGAAGTGGAAGTTCCGACGCTTGAAGGCAAAGTCAGCCTGAAAATCCCACCAGAAACGCAGACTGGCAGAATGTTTAGACTGCGCGGTAAAGGGGTGAAATCGGTACGTAGCCATGCAGTGGGTGATCTGTTATGCAAGGTTGTGATGGAAACCCCAGTCAACCTATCAGAGCGGCAAAAAGAGCTGTTGCGAGAGTTTGAAGATACCCTCGGTGGCGGTGGTAAACATAGCCCAAAAGCTGAAGGCTGGTTTGATGGCGTGAAGAAGTTTTTCCAGGATCTTAACAGTTAGTTTTCATTGAGTGTAAAAGCACAAAAAGCCAGCAATTAATGCTGGCTTTTTTGATGCTCACCATTAAGCACCTCTTTGGTGAGCTTTTGAACTACAGTAATTTAGCTTTAATCTCATATCATTGTTTTCTTTCAATCATTAAGTTTTCGTCAATGATTATCTTTAAAACGTAAACATTGTTTAATCAAAAACGGATTTTGTAATGTTTCATTATGGTGCGTTACGCATGTTTTTAGTGCGTTACGTCACTGTTGCGCCAATGTTTACATCTGATGGCTAAGTTGTTTTTTGTAAAAAATCGAGTTAGATAATTCTCTTTTATTCGTCACATTTTTACCCTCTCTAATCGCTATAACCCGCGTATTTGTTGACCTGCGTCAAATAATTCATCTGGATGTGTAATGCATTTGGTAACAAAAATGTTGTGAAAATGTTCTGTTACCAACATTTAGGCACGCTATTTGAAATAGGTTGGTCACTAATGTGTGAAATGGAATTTAAAAGATTAACCAATTGTTCTTTTTAGGTGGAGGTTGGAACACATCAGTCAAACCTGGGCAGTGAAAAACACAAGCTTCGCAGGGGATAGATTCAATAAATAACGTGGTTGTTTTTAGGTTGTAAGAACCACAACAAAAACAATATCAAGAGGGTTGGTATGATAACGGAAAAATTGCTTAGTCGTTCTATTCGTAGTGCCTTGCCGTACGCGTTAATGCTTTCGTGCGCCTCAGTAGCATTTACTGCGCAAGTGCGAGCTGACGACGAAGACGATACTACAGAAACTGCAGCAGCAGCTGCTGGCACTGCTAACATCGAGAAGATGGTCGTAACAGGATCTCGTGGCGCGGCGCGCTCAGTAAAAGATTCCCCTGTACCCGTCGATGTTATTGCTGATGATGAACTGAAATCTGTAAGTTTCTCAGACACCAACGATGTACTGAAAACTTTGGTGCCATCATACTCAGTAGACCGCCAACCTATATCCGATGGTGGTACTTTCGTTCGCCCAGCAACTCTTCGCGGTATGGATACTGACAAGACGTTGGTACTGGTTAACGGCCATCGCCGTCACCGTTCTGCTTTGGTGCAGATTGGCGGTTCAGGTACCCAAGGTCCTGATATTTCAACTATTCCTACTTCTGCACTGAAAACTGTAGAAGTATTGCGTGATGGTGCTGCGGCTCAGTACGGTTCTGACGCAATTGCCGGGGTAATCAACTTCCAGCTGAAAGATAATAGTGAAGGTGGTTCTTTCTCTGCTGACTGGGGCCAATATTATAAAGGTGATGGTGATACCCTCACTCTTACTGCCAACAAAGGTTTTGCGTTAGGCGATAAAGGTTTCCTCAGCATTTCTGCCGACTATGTCGATTCCGATCCAACTACCCGGGCACAGCAATATTGTGAATCCTATTTCTGTGTAACTGACCCAAGCACTTTCCCAGCAGGATATGGTGACTATGCAACTTATGTTGCGGGTCTTGGCTCTGCCTCTCTGAACTCTGACGGTAATAGCGTAGTTCAGTCTTGGGGTAATCCTAAAACCAAGTCCAAGACAGTATTCTTTAACTCTGGCTACACTGTCAGCGAAGCACTGGATCTGTATGCGTTTGGTAACTATACCGACAAATCTGGTAGTGGTAACTTCTTCTATCGTTACCCACGCAATGGCACCATCATGAATATTCGTCTGGAAGACGGTTCAACCTGGAATGCCCTGTCAATGTATCCAGGTGGTTTCACTCCATTGTTCTCAGGTGATATCACTGATAAATCATTGGTTGCCGGTGCTAAAGGCATGCTGTCCAGCGGTTTGGGTTATGACTTGAGTGGCCGTTACGGTTCAAATGAAATTGATTACACGCTGTCAAACACCCTCAACCCTTCTATGGGTGATCAGAGCCCAACAACGTTCCATCCAGGCAACCTGATCAACACCGAAGCGCAGTTGCAGGGTGATTTTACTCAGGACTTCGATGTTAGTTCTTTCTCCAGTCCGCTGTTGTTCGCTTTCGGTTTCAGCTATATGAAAGAATCCTATGAGCTGCAGGGGGGTGATGAAGCATCTTATGAAGCAGGTACATACTCTGTTGCCGACCCATGGGGCTTCTGTAACGACGATGGTACTGCGACTGATGCCGGCTTAGCTGTCATTGCCAATGGTTCATCTTTGAACTGTGCTAACTCTTCTGACCCTGTTTACCAGATTATGGGTGTTGGTTCGAACGGCTTCCCGGGCTATTCTCCAGCATACAGCGGTAAGTACAATCGCCATTCTTATGCAGGTTATATTGACCTCAGTGCTGATGTGACCGATAAGCTGTTCCTGCAGACCGCCTTCCGTTATGAAGACTACTCTGACTTCGGTTCAAAATTAGTCGGTAAAATTGCGGGTAACTATCGCATCACTGACAAGTTCGGCGTTCGCGCGTCATACGGTACAGGCTTCCGTGCACCTACTCCAGGTCAGCAGGGTACTACCAACGTATCTACTCGTATTACCGCTGGTATGCCTGTAGCAACTGGTTTGTTCCCAGCGGGTGGCGCAGTAGCTCAAGCGTTGGGTGCGAGCAAGCTGAAGCCTGAGACTTCGACCAACTATACCTTAGGTTTGACTGCTGATTTTGATAGTGGCGTAGGTATGACTCTGGACTTCTATCGTATTGATCTGAAAGACCGGATGTACTCAATTTCTACTATGAACGTTAGCAGTGACCCAACATCAGCTGCCTATGATAACTATCTGGCGTTAGTAGATGCCGGTGTATCTGGTGCTGAATCTATCGGTGGCGTGTTCTACTTCCAGAACATGTTCGATACTCGTACTACTGGTATGGACTTCGTCACTAACTATGGATTCGATAACGCCCTTGGTTACACTAGCTTGACGCTGTCTGCTAACTACAACAAGCAGGAGATCACCCAGGACAAGACTGGTGCCTTCAACGCTGAAGATACCTTCGACTTCGAAAACGGTGCTCCAAAATGGCGTGGTGTGTTTACAGTGAATCATACCATTGACGATTTCACGTTCACCGCCCGAGCTAACTACTATGGTTCTTACAAGAACTCTGATGGTGAAGATACTATCACTGACACTCAGAAGTTCGGTCAGGAAGTGTTGGTTGATCTGGAAGTGTCTTATCAGCTGACTGAAACCATGAAGATCACTGTGGGTGGACGTAACATCCTAGATAACTATCCTGATAAAGGTCAGTTTGAAGTTGGTCAGGGTCGTATCTACCGTGATGACTCTGTAGTTGACTGGAACGGTGGTTACTACTTCACTCGTTTCTCAATGGATTTCTAATCTAAAGTTACCCCCTTACTTTTAAGGCTACCCTTCGGGGTAGCCTCTTTTTTTGGAGAATGGTGTGACAATTGGACGTCTGATAATTACTTTATATTTGGATTGTTCGCGGAGCTTTAGTCGAATCAAACAATTGCCTTGCTGGATATTTCCATCTTGATTGCTGACAGGGTTGTTACTAAGTTATTCCTAAAATGCAAAAGCTACATATCAACAGTCTTAACTGAATCATGGCGGACTGGAGTGCGTTAATTCGCGCTAACACGCTTTTGGCCAGGATACGATAGCATGAAAACCCTGTAACCGCGCAGTCTTCGTATCTTAGTCTTTATAAGTTCATGGACTATTCTTAAATTCCGCTTAGGTCCTACGTCAACAAGCACTTGCTATCAATATCAATGCTGCCGGAATGCTTTGTGGTCATAAAATTGCTAGGCCCCAGCAATAACGGTGACATATTTTATAAGTTAAACACGACTAATAACCCTAACGGCACAATCAGAAAACCCTCACACCTATTGCCAGTGGTATGCAAAATTCATCAAGCTTAGGCAGGACTCTGGTAATAAAAAAGACCACATAGTGTGGTCTTTTGGCGGGGGTAGGGAAGAAGGTTAAGGGCTAGATTTAGATCAAACCTTTTTTACCTAAATCCAGCATAACTTGTGCGACATAGGCCATCTGTTCTGGTGTACCCAAAGAGCAGCGGCAGTATTCGTCTGCTGGTGGGAAGGCGCGGCCTACCCAAATACCAGCATCTTTCATACGCTTCTGGTAGTCTGCCAAAGGTACATGCAACTTGTGGAACACAAAGTTGGTGTTAGATGGAACGTAGTCAAGTTTCAGTGCATCCAGAGTCTGCAGCAGGATCTTACGGGCTGCTTCATTACTGGCGCGGCTCAATTCCATGAACTTGTCATCTTTCATTGACGCGATAGCCGCGCTAACAGAGGCGCCGGTAAGGTTGTTGTTAGCAATCTTTTCGCCCATTTTTTTGATGATAGCTGGAGTTGAAACGCTCCAACCTACGCGCATACCGGCCATGGCGAATAATTTGGAGAAGGTTTTCAGCAGTACAATGTTGTCAGCGCCATCTTTGATCAGAGGTGACACTGAGCGGAAAGTAGGGTCAGACGCAAATTCTGCGTAAGCTTCGTCCATCAGGAACATGGTTTTAGCTGGCTTACTCTTAATCCAAGCTTCTACAGCGTCAGCCTTGCAAATAGCACCAGTAGGGTTGTTAGGGTTTACAAAGTAAACAATAGAAGGACCATCGTAATCGGCAACAGCTTTTTTCATTGCTTCTAGATCGATCTGCCAATCTTTGGTCATCTTAACTTTGGTGATTTTTTTCATGCTGTTATCAATAGCAGCTTCTTCACCAGCGCTGAAGGTCAATTCAGGGATAACTAACTGAGTATCAGGAGTAGCCAATGCACCAAATGCAGCTACGATACCCTGGGTGGCACCAGCACTCAGCAGTACGCACTCTGGGGCTACGCCATGCTTGTCAGCCAACATTTTCTGCAGTGTTTTCATTTCCATGAAAGGATAGAGGTTGCCCTGACCAATCATTTCACGGGCAGCAGCCTGACCTTTTGGTGACATACCCAGTGGGTTTTCATTCCAACAAATACGAATTGGGTGGTCAGCTGTCGGCTTCTTGAAAGTAGGTGATACTTCGGTTTTTGCCAGTGTTGGTTGGCTTACGCCAGCCAATGCGGCACCGCCCATTACGGCTCCAGAAAATTTCAGAAATTGTCGGCGTTGAACGTTAGTTGTATCGCTGTCAGCCATTTGAGCTTGCTCCTTGTGGTAGTAATTATCAATGTGTATCAGCATGAATTGTGCCAGTCATTAAGTTATTGAATGTTAAGTGGATGTACTTTTATGTTGCTGACTGGTGCTTCAAAGTGAGCCAAATATTGCACCAGAATGCAATATTTTTGGGTTTTTGGCACTGAAAAGGTGCAACGATTTGGCAAAAAAAATGAAAAAAGCGAAGCTACAAGGCTTCGCTTTTTGAAGATTATATATTGAATTAATCAATTAGCCTTAGAAATTGTAACTGACCCCAAGCATAACATTGCGTCCCATTAGGGGAGCGTAATCTTTCAGCAAAGAGGTGTGTGGACGCGCTTCCTGATTGGTCAGGTTTGTCCCTTTCAGGTAGAGCAACATGTCGCCACTATCACCGAACAGCCGATAGGTTACTGCGGCGTTAACCAATGTATAACCGGCGGTTTCTGTCTCATTTTCTGCTACATCAGTTTGACGTGCATAGGCAATCATACCCACATCAGCGTGCCACTGATCCACATCAAAATTCAAAGTGGAACCAAAGCGTAATGGTGAGATCCTCGGCAAGTTACCACCGTCTACCAGTTTACCGCGGGTGTAGTCGCTAAACAGATCCATTGACCAGCTATCGTTGAATGGGATTTTTGCCTGAGCTTCTATGGAATAGAGTTCGGCATCATCTTGTGCATATTGATAAACTGGCAGATCGCCTTCGCCGTCACTATTGACGATATCTGAAGCGACCAAGCCGGTATTCGCTTCATAAAAGAAGTTATTGACCCGGTTATAGGCCATGCTTAATGAGCCAGTCCAGCTACCATCCAGTTTTCGCAAGGTCAGATCGATGTTATTCGCTATTTCTTTGTTGGCATCGCCTGCATTGACAACTATCTGACCATTCTCAATGCGAAATTCTGAGCCAAGTTCAAAGCTCTGGGTTGCATCATGCGGCCCATAGCTGTAAAGCTCTTCGGCAGTGGCCGCACGTTCGGCACGAGTAAGTGCCAGACTCAGGTTATACGACGGATCAAAATCCCATACCAAGCCTGCTGATAATGTCGTGTTGAGATCACTCAGTTTTTCTGGCTGGTACTCTTCTTCCCCGATCAAAGTTTCTAACGTCATCGCTTCGGGATTAAGCCGATAGTCTTCGACGCGACCGCCCAGTTCAAACCGAAAATCGCCGACTTTACGTTCCTGCATAATAAAGGCGGCGAGAGTATCGGTGTTGCTGTTAGGCGTTAACTGCTCTGCTCCTTGCACCGAAAAATCCCGGTGCATGATGTGCAGTCCCATTGCCCCTTGCCATTCTCCCCAGGGGTTATTATTCAACGTCAGACGTGCTTCTGATTGTTTGTTGTAAAAGAAGGTATCGGCATCGCCATCTTCTTCTTCCGCATGCTGATAATCGGTGTAACCCGCATCTAAACGAACTTTAGAGAAACCTGCAAATGGATCGAGTAAGCCAGCATGTAGTTGCCAGGCGGTTTTTTTCATGTCGATGGTAATGTCTGGTGCGTCAACTTCACCACGACCGGGAATACCGTAATTGGATTCTGTGCGTGCGCCAGAAACACTGATAAAACCGTTATCGCCGGTATAACCCACGCCACCAGCATATTCATTTAGTTTCAACTGGCTGTTATCGACGCTGCCGTGCGTGGTGGCATCACCTTCAATTGCTTCTCCCGGGATATCGTAATCATCGGTATTGCGATGGGTGCCATCTAGATGCCAGTTAAATTTACCATTGCCACCATTGAGATCGGCATTCACCGTTTCACCATTGTTGGCAGAATCATAGCGAGCGCCCACGGAACCGTTAAACGTATCAACGGGTTGTTCGTGCATACGTTTATCGACAACGTTAACCACGCCGCCGATAGCACCATTACCATAAAGAAGCGTGCCTGGACCACGAAGAATTTCAATCTGCTCTGCAGAGGCTGCTTCCGCTGTCACCGCATGGTCGGCTGAAACGGTAGATGCATCGCCTACCGACAGACCGTTTTCCAGCACCTTAACTCGAGGGCCGTCCATACCGCGGATGATCGGACGACTAGCACCTGCTCCAAAGTGGGTAGCTTGCACGCCGGGGAGTTTATCGAGTGTATCTCCCAGTGTTGGCTCAGTATTGAGTTTCAGTTGGTCATCACTGAGCACGGTAACTGGGGTGGTACTTTCCAGGGCTGAACGTCCTAAGGGGGATGCCGTCACTACAATATTTTCGATTTGAACGGCAGTCAGGGTGAAATTTTGGGTGATCGTGCCGCTGCTAACCGTTAAATCCTGTTCACCGTGTTTGTAATTATCACTGCTGATGTGCAGATGCAGATGGCTGTTATCGGCAACTTGTAAACGATATTGGCCTTGTGCATCAGTGGTTGTTTGGGTGCCGCCATCGACACTGACCATCGCATCCTTTACCGGATTTCCTTTAGTGTCGGTGACTTTGCCCTGTAATTGTGCGGCAAAAGCAGTTGAAGTCACACCGGCAGATGCCAATGCTACGAATAAAACAGCGAGTTTCATTATGCCTGTCCTTTGATAAGCAATAAAAATTAAGATTTTTTATAGAGTTATTAGAAGAACAGAGCTGGTGGTGCGCGAGCTGACAGGGTGCGCAACCAAGGGAGCGCGGGCTGTGTGTAAGGTTGTTCGGAAACATTGGTAACCAACGATTGTGTGGCGGCAATTGGCAGTATTGCCATTGGGCCGGTGGTTGGATGGTTACCGAAATTACACAGCAGACAGTGGGCGTGTTCATGGACTAAACCATGTTGCGCGGAGTGCACTACCGCGACCGACTGCAAAACAGTCAGCCAAACGCCAAGTAGCAGCCAAAGCCACTTTTTGTTGTGCGGTATTAGTCTATGCAACATTTGATTCAGGACATTCTGTTATAACGGCTGAACGTTACTGTTTTCCTTAAAGATAGTCTAGTGAAGATTTCGTAACAAAGTATGAGATTGGGCGGTTTGATTTTTAACGGAAGACATATAACATATTGTTTTAAAATAAAATGTAATTTATTTAACACGGTCAGAAATTGCGGCGAGTTTAATTTGCTGGTGATGAGTGCATAGTCAACATGCAACTCATCAAAACATCATGGGAGCGAAACCTTGAGGAATGGATACCTTTTGTTGTGGCTCTGTCTACTAGTGGGATGCGCTGAACAGCATGTTTTCCTGTCACGATCTCATGTGGCGTCATCCGTGGTCGATGCGCTCAAAGCTCAGTTAAAAACAGCAGGGATATGATGTCTCCGTTATTGATGTGGCGCCCCCGTACCGACTTACACAGCCGCTGCTGATCAAGAGCCCAGCGTTATTGATGACGCTTACATTGGTGGCATCGTAACCTCGTTGCAGCAACATGGTTACGCGTCAGTCGATGTGGTTTCCATGCAAACCGAACAGTATTTTTACAATGGGCGTAATGTTGGTGTGTATTTGCCTTCACAAGTTAACGTCATTATGCCGATGGTGATGCAAAGCGAAGATTGTGGGCAGCAATCTATTGTGTTGGAAACCGATGCGGATGCTTTTTCGCTTGATAGAGGTGAGACATTTCCTGTTATTAAGGGCCATTACACTGTGGATGAACAAGGTGTTGGTGCATTCTCAACCGCACATTCGCGTCTGACATTTAAGCTGAAGCGAGTACAAGTGGCCACCTGGAACGGGGAGCGACCAGCAGACAGGTTGGATATTGTGGAGCAGATAAATCCATTACTGCCTGAACGATGCAGCTTTATCACCATTTACGATAGTTCCGCGCCGTAATTGAATGAGCGCAAACATAAAAAAAGCGAAGCTTGAGGCTTCGCTTTTGGATGAACATCCCAGGCTTACTCGCCCTGTTCTACACCAGAGCGGTTCAGGATAAACTGGGTTAACATTGGCACTGGACGCCCGGTTGACCCTTTATTGGCACCACTGGTCCAGGCGGTACCGGCAATATCCAGATGCGCCCAATTATATTTTTTAGCAAAACGCGACAGGAAACAGGCGGCGGTAATGGAGCCCGCTGGTCGACCACCAATATTGGCCATATCCGCAAATGGACTGTCGAGTTGTTCCTGATATTCTTCCCATAGTGGCAAACGCCAGGCGCGGTCACCTGCTTGTTCTCCAGCGTTGAGTAACTCATGAGCCAATGGATTGTGGCTGGAAAACAGGCCAGAGGCGTGCTTCCCTAGCGCAATGACACAAGCACCGGTGAGCGTAGCGGTATCAACCACCAACTCCGGTTCGAAACGTTCAACATAGGTGAGAACATCACATAACACCAAGCGGCCTTCGGCATCCGTATTGAGCACTTCAACGGTTTGACCGCTCATCGTGGTCAGTATGTCACCAGGACGATAGGAATTGCCGGAGGGCATATTCTCGCAGCCCGCCAGTACGCCAATGACATTGATCGGGAGTTTCAATTCGCAAATAGCTTTCATGGTACCAAGAACACCCGCGGCACCACCCATGTCATATTTCATTTCATCCATGGCTTCGCCAGGTTTTAATGAAATACCACCTGAGTCAAACGTCAGGCCTTTGCCCACTAGTACAATCGGTTTAGCGGTGTTGTCTACTGCACCTTGATATTCCATCACAGTCATAATGGATTCATTAGCACTGCCGCGTCCAACGGCCAGATACGCATTCATGCCCAATTGTTCCATCTGTTCTTCGCCAACAGTGGAAACTTTGAGATCTTCATAAACTTCAGCCAACTGTTTCGCTTGCGAGGCAAGATAGGCTGCGTTGCAGATATTGGGTGGCATGTTGGCAACATTACGGCACAAATCGATACCCGCAGAGACTCCCAAACCGTGAGCAATGGCTCGTTCACCTAATGACAGCTCACGGCGAGTCGGTACGTTAAACACCAGTTTACGAAGTGGACGACGAGCTTCTCCTTTACGACTCTTCATAGCGTCGAAGCTATACAGCGCAGCGTTAGTGGTCTCAACTGCCTGACGAACTTTCCAATAGGTGTCGCGACCTTTTACATGTAACTCGGTGAGGAAGCATACAGCCTCCATCGAACCGGTTTCATTTAATGTGTTGATAGTCTTGGCAATGATTTGTTTGTACTGGCGCTCATCGAGTTCTCGTTCTTTGCCACAGCCCACCAGTAATATCCGCTCACTTAGGACATTATCAACATGGTGCAACAGTAGCATCTGGCCAGTTTTACCTTCCAGATCGCCGCGTCGTAGCAGGTTGCTGATATAACCACCGCTAATCTTGTCCAGCTGTTCAGCAATACCGGATAGGCGGCGCGGTTCATAAACGCCGACCACAATACAAGCGGAACGCTGCTTCTCCGGACTGCCGCTCTTTACGCTAAACTCCATGAGCTCTCCTAGATTCTTTTAAAGACAAACTTTTTGATTTATTGGATAATGTCCGCTTATGTCCATCTACATTGGGGCGGATTTTATATCCGGCGTGAGACGGTACTAGACATCTATCCGCAGCGATGGAGGTAACTAAGTTACTATCAGCACCGCCAGTTTGGACAGAAAACTGTCAAAAGTGGACAGTTTACATAAAAGATACTCTGATATCAGCAAAAAGATAAGTTTAGATACAGGACCTGCCTGTGATTGTATTCAGATACTTAATTCGTGAAGTGCTCAAAACTCAGGTCGCAGTGCTGTCTGTGCTCTTGGCTATTTTCGTCAGTCAGCAATTTGTGCGAATTCTCGCCGGTGCCTCGGACGGAGAATTTCCCTCTTCTTTAGTTATGACCCTGATTGGACTCAACTTGCCGGGGTTGTTGGTGTTGATATTGCCGTTGAGTCTGTTCCTTGGGGTCTTGTTGGCTCACGGACGTATGTATGCTGAAAATGAAATGGTGGTGCTCCATGGCGTTGGCATCAGTGAGTGGTATGTCGCCCGCGTGACACTGTTGGTGGCGTTGGTTAATTGTTTATTTACCTTCTGGTTGTCTATGTATGGCAAGCCATGGGCAGAAGAACGGCAACACATAGTGCTTGAAAAAGCTAAGTCAGACGCCGGGCTGGCTGCATTGGTACCGGGCCGATTTCAGACCAGTCCTAATGGCCGTGCCGTCATTTATGTTGAAAAAATCAGCAAAGAAAACGAGTTGCAAAAGGTATTTGTGGTGCAGTTACCCGAGTCTGGCAAAGAGTCTGGTCAGACTAACCTCGTGGTAGCGAAAAGTGGTCGCGTGACTGAAGATAACAGCGGTGCCGAAAGCCTTAAACTGGATAACGGTGTGCGTTACCAAGGTGCGGCTAATCGCAAGGATGTTCAAGTTATTGAATTTGGGAGTTATCAGACCAAGATTAAAGAACAGGAAGTAGATGAAACTGATCGCCGGATGGCGGCGCTTTCTACCCAGGAGTTGTTGAGTCAGCATACCAGTATCGCGGTGGCAGAGTTGCAATGGCGGCTGGCAATTCCGTTAGCAATTCCGCTAATGACCTTGATTGCCGTGCCGATGGCGCGAGTCAATGTGCGGCAGGGTAAATTTGGCAAATTGTTTCCGGCAATATTGCTGTATCTGGGATATTTCGGTTTGCTGGTTGCTGGTCGTAAGGCGCTACAAGATAACGTTATCCCGTTGTGGCTTGGTATGTGGTGGATCCATGGTTCGGCCTTATTGTTGGGGATATTGTTACTGAGTAAAGAGCGTCCAATGGGTACTCGGATTGCGGCGATGTTCCGCAGAAGGAGTATCGCATGATGAAGATTTTGGACTGGTATATTGCCCGGGTATTATTAAGCTCATCCGCGCTCTGTTTGTTAGTTCTGACTGGGCTGTCAGCTATCATCAAGTGGGTTGACCAATTACGATTGGTCGGTCGAGGCACTTACAGCATGATGGATGCAGCCATGTATGTGCTGTATCTGGTGCCCAGTGATATTGAAACGTTTTTTGCGATGGCAGTGCTGCTTGGTGCCTTGATTGGTTTGGGCGTATTGGCTTCCAATTCGGAATTAGTGGTGATGCAGGCTTCCGGGTTGTCGCGATTGCAGATCACTCTGTCGGTCATGAAAACTGCAATTCCTATGATGTTGCTGGTGATGGCTTTAGGCGAATGGGGCGCTCCAGTGGCAGAGATGAAAGCCAGTGAGCTTAAAGCCACTAAAATTTCTGGCGGTAATCTGATTAAATCGCATCGTGGTGTCTGGGCTCGGGATGGCAATATGTTTGTTAACATCGGCCAGATTAACACCACAGATCACCTCAGCGATGTCACGCTGTATGAGTTTGATGAGAATCAACGTTTATTGAGCGTGGTTCACGCAGATAAGGCGATATACATCAACGAATACTGGCAGTTGCACAATGTCAGCCGTACCAGCATTAAGGACGAACAGATTGTGGTCAATACACAGGCACAAGACCGATGGCCATCCAGTCTGACGCCGGATAAGCTGAGTGTGGTGTCAGTAGACCCGGATTCTTTGCCTATCAAGGGCTTGGCTGGTTATATGGATTACCTCAAAGGGAACAATCAGGACGCTAGCCGTTATGAGTTGGCGTTATGGCATAAATTGATGCAGCCTGTGACGGTTGCGGTAATGATGCTGGTGGCCCTGTCTTTCATCTTCGGGCCTATGCGTAATGTCACTATGGGGGCCAGAGTATTGCTGGGCGTGGTGGCGGGTTTTGTATTCCATATCAGTAATGAAATCTTCGGACCGTTAAGCATCGTGTACAATATGCCAGCATTTTTCGGCGCCATTATGCCAAGTTTGTTGTTTACTGGTGCGGCAATTTACTACATCCGCAAGTAAGCTAAAAATGTCTAATGCCCTGCATTAAAGCCGGGCATATTTATGGCTTCGGTAATTGGACTATTTCTGAATCGGTTAGCTTATCCTGCAATGCTAACCGCTGTTGACTAAAGACCAACCAAAGATTTCCTAAGCCTAACAGTGACCAGAAAGCTCTTGCCAGCGCTGTCACCGGACTAATATTCTGGCCATTGGTATGTTGTACTCGCAGACGCCAGGCCTGCATGCCCAAGGTTTGTCCTGCATGACTCCAGAAAAAACAGTAGAACCCGAGCACCCATAACATTAACCAGCATTGGTACACCCCATGATATAGGCGGTTCTGCCTCAATACATCTGCTAATGCTTGGTCGCTAGCAACTGACGTTATACCGAGCCGACTTGTCAGCGCAAAAAAGGCAAACCCTAAAATTCCGGCAAACACATATACCGCCGCTGCCAGTAACAAATCGTAGCAGGCGGCGCCCAAGCGTCTGCCTAATCCAGCTCTCGGGAGATTGGCGTAGTAGCAATCAGGACCTTGTTTCATATCAACTCAGTCTTCAGTTTTTAATAAACGCACTTCGGTGAACCCCATTCGGGCAAATTCAGATTGCCGAAAGTTTTTAAGTGCACCACCGCCTTTCGCCGTTAAGGCAACTTGCTGTTCCATCCTGAGAAAAGCACCGATGTCCACTCCCTCAGCTGCCGCTGCTGCCTCGAAACCGTCATGGTATTTATCATACGCAAAATTGATGGTTTTCTGCTGTCCGCGAAATGTATAGGTCACCAATCTGGCCATTTAGGCTCCTCTGATCATTGAGTTATTTATGAATCGCATTGTGGGCTTAATGATGATGTTCAAAAGCAGGGATGTTTACCATTTTAAAGCCACGGGTTGCCGAAATATTCATCTTATCGCTGAACGTGTCTCGTCGCAGCAATGTGAACACCAAACTCAAAATGTATGTTGTGTAAAAGTCCCATGTTATCGAGGGCGCAATATAACATGGAGTGATGGTCAACTGTTCGGACATTTTATGGTGTAAATCGAAGCGAAAGACAGTGGTTTGATTTGCATTAAAAAAGCCTTCTTCAGAAGAAGGCCAATTTCAGTGTGTTGATTAAGGTTAGAAGTTGTTTGTGCAACTGGAAAATATCGAAATTTAAGAATTGATGGGCGATTGTTGACGTGAAAACCTTATCAAAAAACGAGAGGTAATTTGTGAACTCTGCCTGAGCGTAACTACTGAGCACATCAGCTTGTCTATAACGAATTATCTCATCATCAGAATTTACTGCGAAAGATAAAATACACCGCACCCAGCAAACATAGACCAGCCCACAGGTAATCCAATTTCAGTGGTTCTTTTAAAAAAAACACTGAGAATGGTACGAAAATGCTCAAGGTAATGACTTCCTGAAGAATTTTTAGCTGGCCGACACTCATAACGGTATAGCCGATACGGTTAGCCGGGACTTGTAACAGATATTCAAACAGGGCAATGCCCCAACTGACTAATGCAGCGATTATCCAGGGTTTGGTCCCCAGCATTCGCAGGTGTCCATACCAGGCAAATGTCATGAAAATATTGCTGAGGCACAACAAGCCAATGGTAATAAATGTGGGTTGCATTCAGATGGTCCGAGACAGGCTATAACGCATATAACAGGCATTTTCAGGGTAGTTGCTAAGGGACTTTTTAGCTGTAGCTTGACTAAATCCCAGCATTTGCCAGTAGTCCTCAGCGCCTTGTACCGCAACCAAGGACACGGAACCTAGTTGTTGTTGCAATGCAAATTGTACCAGCCGACGGAAAGCCTGAGTGGCAAAACCATTGCCTCTGGCCTCTGAGCTGACGGCGATATCATGCAGATACAAGGTGTCCGGCGTATCGCAAGGGCCGAGGATCTGGTCGAGTTCTGGTGGCATGCCATCCAGCCACGGATGGGCGAGGCAGTAACCTTGTACTCGTTCTCTTATCACCATCACGAAACAGCTTTCAGGTGACAACTGCCACTTGTTTTGTAATACCGCTAAAGATTCTGGTTCAAGATCCTGATAACACTGCTGTTGTACGGCAGCAATTAGCGGCCAGTCGCCGGGTTTGATGGCACGAATAAGCATGATGTACAGCCTGAGCAAAACGTGCCATCAGTATATCAGGTTATAGGCTTAATTAACGCAGATAACGTTGTTGTAAATGACGTTTTAAGTATTGAGGATTCAAGGGTTCTCCGGTGGCTTGCCTCACCAGCGTATCTGTGTCGAGCAGTGAACCTTGAGACCAGATATGCTGCTGTAGCCAGTCAAATACCTTCGCCAATTTATCGTTTTGGATCAATGTATCCAGCGGCCCCAACTGTTTTTCTATGGCAAAGCGAAACTGCGCGGCATACATCGCACCTAAGGTGTAACTGGGGAAGTAACCGAATTCGCCTACAGCCCAATGAATATCCTGCATACAGCCATCACGATAATTATCCTTGGTACTGAGCCCCAGATAGTGCTGCATCCGCTGATCCCAGAATTCTGGCAGATCAGACACGGCTAAAGAGCCGTCAATCAATGACTGCTCAGCTTCGAAACGCAGCAAGATGTGGCAAGGATAGGTGACTTCATCGGCGTCAACCCTAATAAGTCCCGGTTGTACCTGAGTCATTTGTTGATGTAACTCTGCTGCACTTTGATGACAGGATAAGTGGCGTTTTAACAATGGATAGATTTTATCA
This sequence comes from Shewanella sp. A32, assembly GCF_029167175.1. Classification (NCBI taxonomy): domain Bacteria; kingdom Pseudomonadati; phylum Pseudomonadota; class Gammaproteobacteria; order Alteromonadales; family Shewanellaceae; genus Shewanella; species Shewanella sp. A32. Next base: position 159,084 of record NZ_JARFTS010000005.1, on the reverse strand, counting down.
ACAAAGGCTTGGCTGCCGGCTAGTTGCATTTCAAAAAACAAACTCTGGCTTTCATGGATACCCATGGAGCGTGCCAAACCCGCCGGTTGTCCTTGCCAGGCGATCGGGAGTCCTAATTCATAACGTGCATGGCCGGTTTCATGAATAATGCCAAGTAAAGCACCAAGGAAGCTCTGTTCGTCGTAACGTGTTGTCAGTCTGACATCTCCCGGCACGCCACCGCAGAAGGGATGTGCACTGATATCCAATCGTCCCTGCTGAAAATCGAAGCCAAGGAAATGCATCACTTCTTTACCCAAATCCTGTTGGCGAGCAATGGGGTAACGCTGGGCGTCATTAGAAGCAACTGCCGGTAATTGCCGCTCGTGTATTTGCTGAATAAAGGTGGGAATCCAATCTCTGAGGCTTCCCAGTGTTTGTTCTAATCTTGCCGCTGTCATCCCCGGTTCAAATTGCGCTAGCAAAGCATCATAGGGTGCCACACCCTCTGCGTCAGCGCGCGCCTGTGCTTCTTCTTTGACTAATTGCAACAAAGGTTGCAGATTGGCTTTAAAACCTTGCCAGTCATTAGCGGGGCGCTGCTGTCGCCATTGATGTTCGCATTGGTAGGCCGCAGCAGTTTTTGCCTGAATGAGTGATGACGGAACACAACTAGCATGGCGCCACTGCTGCTTCATTTCACGCAGGTTAGCTTGTTGTGGCGGCGTTAATGCGGAAAGTTGCTGCTCAGCTTCAGACAGCCAGTCGGTCAGATTAGGTGCGGTTTTTAATTGATGAATATGACCCGCGAGCTCGGCCATGGCGGCAGCACGGCTGTCGCTGCCGCCAGCGGGCATCATTGTCGCCTGATCCCAGTCACCTAACGCCGCAAAATGTTCAAAATGTGAAATTTTCTGAAAATGTTGGCGCAACTGTTCATAAGCCGCTGGCTGTTGGGTATTCATGGCATCCACTCAATACATCGCTCAATACCATTATGCTAGCTGTGTCCTCACGGCTACTCAACTGTCATTTTTTGTGCTTTTTCTGTGCAAAGTCACGCAAAGGTGGTGGCATATCATCCGCCAGATTACTAGACTCTGTAACGGGAATTTAAAGGATTAACTGCGAGACAACTGCAGGATGCAGTGTGCCTCAAGGAGGAGTAACGTGCTGGAGTTTATTCTGGCGAATGATAATCTGCCTTATATGGTTTGTGCGACTGTCGTCGTGATGCTTGGCGTCATTGAAGCGATGGCCCGGTTAGCCGGAGGCAGTCTGGGCATGTTAATGGATGAGCCATTGGCATTGCAGAGTTCAGGCGTTGATATCAGCGAAGAGCCATCCCTCGCATCTTGGTTGGGCCTCGATCGTCTCCCCGTTTTTTTGTGGTTCATTTTAGCGCTGATATCTTTTGCTATTGGTGGCTTTCTGCTGAACCTGCTCACTTGGCTGTCGTTCAATATCTTATTACCCCAAGAAATTTCTGTATGGCCAGCGTTTGCTCTGACATCTGTCAGTTGTCATCTGTTGGGGAAACAACTGGCGTGGAAACGTGGGGAAGATGAGGACGCCGATAATCTTTGTGGCAATATCGGCATTTTAACCTTAGGGAAAGCGATTAAAGGTAATCCGGCAGAGGCATTGGTCCATGATGATCAACAGCGTATTCACTACGTTATGGTTGAACCTCAGGAAGAGGATGTTGCGTTTGAGGCCGGTACCCGAGTGTTACTGTTGCAGAAAGATGGGGTGATTTGGCGTGCGATCCCGTTTGAATCCTAGCACGCCACGGCTCATTTTAATTTTTTCTGTTGTTGGCTACCGCCCACACGGACTTTAACCCGACGACCCGACAGCGATTTTTCTGCAGCAACTTGTTCTGATGCGCTGCTTTCCTCAGGTTTGCGTTTGCCAAAACGGCGCCGTTGCAGCTGCTTTAATAGCACGTCGCGATTACTGACTTCATAGCCGGGCATCATGATGCGTTTAAGGCGCTGACCAATGAGTTTCTCAATATCGGCGAGGATGCGTTCCTCTTCGCGGCTAACGAACGAAATCGCTACCCCTGATTTTCCCGCGCGGCCAGTACGGCCAATGCGGTGAACATAGTCTTCAGCCAGGAATGGCATGTCATAGTTCACCACGTAGTCCAGATCGGGAATATCCAGTCCGCGAGCGGCCACTTCTGTGGACACCAACACGCGGATTTTGCCTTCAGTAAATTCCTTTAACGAACGTCGCCGTTTACCATGCGCTTTTTCACTGTGAACCGCAGCGGTGGGGATCCCGTCTCGGTTTAGCTCATCGGCGAGTTGGTCTGCATCTTCGCGTGTTGCGGAAAACACCAACACCTGATGCCAGTTTTTACGGCCAATCAGTTCGGCCAGTAGTTCGCGCTTACGACGTTGCTCAACCGGATAAACCACTTGGCTGACAGTGTTGGCGGTGGTGTTTTGGCGATCGGCTGCCAACACCTTGGGACGGCGCAGAGTTTGCTCTGCTAACTGTCTTACGCCACCAGAAAAGGTGGCAGAAAACATCAGTGTCTGTCGTTCCTTATTGGTCGCTTGCAGGATTTTCTGAATATCTTTGATAAAGCCCATATCCAGCATGCGGTCAGCTTCGTCTAACACCAACACTTCGACCTGCGAAAGATTAATATTGCCTGCTTGCAGATGTTCCAACAAGCGGCCAGGCGTTGCGACCACGAGCTCGGCGCCTTGGCGTAATTTGTTGGCTTGGCCAGTGGTTTTTACCCCGCCAAACAATGCAACGGTTTGGGTCTCTAAGTAACGGCTATAGGCTTTGGCATTCTCGGCGACCTGCGCAACCAGTTCGCGGGTCGGTGCCAGGATCAACGCGCGGGCAATGCCGGGCTGCGCGACTGCAGGTTTGTCATAGAAACGTTGTAACAGCGGCAATACAAAAGCAGCGGTTTTACCTGTTCCAGTTTGCGCACTGGCGAGCACATCCTGACCACGGCGGATGGGCGGAATTGCCAGTTTCTGAATCGGGGTCATGCTCTCATAACCACATTCGCTGACCGCACGAATGATTTCTGGGGCAAAACTATAGGATTCAAATTTCATGTTACGCTTCCTGTATTCAAGCAAAAATGCCTGCTTGACCAGTGATCATATTGATATTGTGGCAGGCGGCCGCGGAGTATAGCAAAAAACCACCAGTGGTAAAATCTAATCCCGAGATTGTTACTCGAAAACAAACAACGGGATATCTATGAAAAAAGCCGCCATCAGGCGGCTTTTTAACATTTCATCAGTTAAACCATCCGGCAAACATCTGTTTGAAGTAATCAATCAGTTTGCTAAACCAGCTGCCTTCTTTCACCTCTTCCAGTGATACCAGCGGGAACTGCGCAATATCTTTACCGTTTAATTGGAAGTAGAGACGACCGACAGTTTCGCCTTTAGCTATAGGGGCAACTAATTCTTTAGTCAGTTCGAAATTGGCCTTGAGATTTTTGGCCTGGCCGCGCGCAATAGTGATTGGCGTGTCGGTAACGACGCCCAAATTGACGGTACTCTTGTCGCCATACCAAATTTTCTGGGTGACGAAACTGTCACCTGCTTTGTAAGGGGTGACGGTTTCAAAGAAGCGGAAACCAAACTCCAGCAGCTTTTTACTTTCGGCCTTACGCGCAGCTTCACTCTTAGTGCCCAACACGACCGAAATCAGACGCATACCATCTTTGGTTCCTGAAGCGACCAGGTTATAGCCCGCTTCTGATGTATGGCCGGTTTTGATGCCGTCTACATGCAAACTGTTATCCCACAATAAACCATTGCGGTTGTACTGTTTGATGCCGTTATAGGTAAACGATTTTTCGTCATAGATTTTATATTCATTGGGTACATCCCGGATCAGGGCGGCACCTAACAGTGCTAGATCATACGCAGTGCTTTTATGATTTTCTCCATGCAGGCCGTGGGCATTCTCAAAGTGAGAGTCTTTCATACCCAACTGCTTAGCCCAGGAGTTCATCAGATCAACGAATGCACCTTCAGTCCCGGCGATGTGTTCAGCCATTGCCACACAGGCATCGTTACCAGACTGAATGATGATGCCCCGGTTAAGATCAGAAACTTTGACCTTTTTACCTACCTCAATAAACATCTTGGAGGAATCCGGGAAGTTTTTAGACCAGGCATTTGGCGATACGGTAACTTCGTCATCAGGTGACACGTTACCGCGTTTGATTTCCTGACCAATCACATAGCTGGTCATCATCTTGGTCAAACTGGCTGGGTCCAATTGTTCATGGGCATTATTTTCTGCAATGACCTGCCCGGAGTTGTAATCCATCAACACGTATGCTTTGGCTGCCACGTCCGGCGCATCTGGGATCACCATCGGCCGAGGGGCTGTTAACGCGGGAGTAGGATTGTTGGGGATCGGCGTTGGAGATACCGGGTCAGCCAGCGCGCCTGCGGAGACAACGCCAGTGAACATGAACAGTGCTGTTGCGGTTTGTTTTGCGAAATTCATCATTGACTGGATACGTTTTTATGGTTGGTGTGGGACTGCCTAATTGCAGCGAGTATATCATTTGTCGACCAGTGAAATCAGTTAAGGTTCCTTAATTTAACAAGAGTCGGCCAAATATTAACCACCTTGTGAGGCGGGATCCCTTACCAGGTAACTTTGTGGATAACCACCATTACGGATAGTGTCCAACATACGGTTAGCCAGATCCTCATTGGCCATGGGGCCTAACTGCAAACGGTACAGGTTATCTGCGGCAGTAACACGGCTTTGTATATTAAATTTCTGTTCCAATTCCGAAGCTAATGATTGCAGCTTTTCCTTAGAACTGGCGGCAACAATCTGTACATAGTAAACCGCTTTGCCACTGGTAATGGCTGCGACAGCTTGGTGTTCTGGGCTGTCATTATAGATAACTTCCAAGCGCACTCGCGCGGTGCCGGTTTGCAGCATTCCGAGTTTATAGGCAGCGGCATAGGACACGTCGATTACCCGATTGGAGTGGAATGGCCCACGGTCATTGACGCGCACAATCACGCTTTTGTTATTGTCCAGATTCGTGACTCTGACGTAACTGGGCAAGGGCAGTGTCTTATGTGCAGCCGACATGGTGTACATGTCATAAAGTTCACCGTTTGACGTGTAATGTCCGTGAAATTTGGACGCATACCAGGAGGCCAAACCCTCCTGCACAAATCCTTTGCCGGAAGGCATCACTGAATAAGACTGTCCCAACACTTCATAGTCTTTGTTGCCCTGTTTACTATAGGGTTCGTAACGTGGCTGGGCATCCTTTACTTGCGACAAATCCGGCGGATTTTCGGGTGGCCGGTCATCCTTCATGCTGTAGCGACCGTCATTGCGATTGACGGGCTCGCTGGCACAGCCACCTAACAATAATAAAAGGCCTAGTACTAACCACCCATTACTTTGCCGCATAGTGTTGCCTCAGTTGTTCGCTGAATTGATATACCGCCATGGCGTACAGCGGACTACGATTGTAACGTGTGATGACGTAAAAATTTTTCAGGCCTAGCCAGTACTCTTTTTGTTGTGGCTGCTGCAGCTCAATTAACATAGCGGGCTGAGCGATATCCAAATCTCTGGACTCGGCTAATGCCACATTCGGCGCCAAGATATCGGCAGCCGTCTGTGTGAGTTTATCCTGCGGTTGCCACACATGGGCCTCGGGTGTTGCGTCAACCTTCAGCGGCAATGCTACCGGTTTTCCCAATTGCCAGCCATGCTGATGAAAGTAATTCGCGACACTGCCGATCGCATCAACCGGGCTACCGACCAAGTCGCGTTTGCCATCACCATCGAAATCCACGGCGTAGGCGAGATAGCTGGAAGGAATAAACTGACCATAACCCATCGCGCCAGCATAAGAGCCGTTCAAGGTGTGACTGTCCAGCTGCTCATTGCGTAACAACACCATCAGCTTTCCCAGTTCGCTGCGAAAAAAGTCGGCACGTGGTGGGTAGTAAAAACCAAGCGTATAGAGTGCATCGACGACTGGATAATTGCCGAGAAATTGACCGTAAAAGGTCTCAATGCCAATGATTGAAACAATGATTTCCGGAGCAACCTGGTACTTTTTAGCGGCGCGTGACACGGCCTCTTGGTGTTGCTGCCAGAAGTCCAGTCCTGCCTGTAATCTTTTGTCAGTCAGAAACAGCGGATAATACTGATACCAAGGTTTGGCTTCCCAGGGCTTAGCTATTGCATCCAGTACCTGCTGATTTTTATGTGCGGAAGCCAGAAATTGCTCGGTTTCTTTGGCACTAAAACCTTGCGTTTGTTGTTGCTGGATAAATTGTTGCTGCAGTTGTTCAAACGTCGGCGTGGAGGCTGCCGTGGCAACCTGAGAGATGGCCATCATTAACAGCGCGAACAACTGTTTTGGTATCGGCATGAAAACGGCATTCCTATCTGTCGATAAAGCGTCGATGAGTGTGAATACTCATTAGAATGCCAAAACCCGCCAGCAAAGTCAGCATCGACGTACCACCATAACTGATCAGCGGTAAAGGCACACCGACTACCGGCAGGATACCGGATACCATCCCAATATTAACAAACACATAAACGAAAAATGTGAGGGTGATGGAGCCTGCCAATAATCGCGCAAAACTGGTTTGGGCGCGCGAGGCAATCACCAATCCCCGCCCGATAACGTAAAGGTATAGTGTCAGCAAAAAGACACTGCCAATTAAACCAAATTCTTCACCAATGACCGCAAAGATAAAGTCAGTATGGCGCTCGGGTAAAAATTCCAACTGCGATTGGGTGCCATCCAGCCAGCCTTTGCCCCAGATACCGCCGGAACCAATGGCAATCTTCGACTGGATGATATGATAGCCGGTGCCCAGTGGATCGGCTTCAGGGTTAAGCAATGTCAGCACGCGGTTGCGTTGATAATCGTGCATCAGGAAGAACCATAACACCGGCAAAAATGCCAGAATGCCCGCGATAACGCCGCCGACAATCGTCCAGCTCATCCCGGAAAGAAACAGCACGAAAATGCCGGACGCTGCTACCAGAATAGATGTCCCGAGGTCTGGCTGTTTAGCGATCAGTAGCGTAGGAACGGCCAATAGTACTGCGGCGCCTGCCAGGTAGCGCTTTTTGGGCGGCAGTGGAAATTTACTGATATACCAGGCCATGGTGATGGGAAAGGCGAGTTTCATCAGTTCGGATGGCTGAAACTCCATAAAACCAAGGTTAAGCCAGCGTTGCGCGCCTTTATTGATCTCGCCAAAAAAGTGCACCGCCAGCAGAAATACTACGCCCGTGAGGTAAATCGGTAGTGCCCAACGCCGATAGACTTCCGGATTAATCTGCGCCAGAACGAACATTAACCCTAAGGAGATCACCATGCGAACCATTTGCCGTTCGAGCATCCCCGGGTCTTCGCCGCTGGCAGAATAAATCACGAATAGCCCGAAGCACATCAGTGCCAGTAGTCCAAGCAACAGCGGTAAATCAAGATGCAGGCGTTGCCAGAGGTTTGGTCTATGGCTGTGCATGTGGTAGCTCCCATTTATCCCGCAACAGATATTCATCCATCATGGCACGCGCCACTGGCCCGGCATTTTGGCCACCCCAACCGGCGTTTTCCAGAATCACTGCCAGTACGATTTTGGGATGTTCAAACGGTGCGTAGGCAATCGTCAAGGCGTTATCGCGCAGATGTGCATCAATGGTTTTGGCATTATAACGTTCGTCCTCTGCAATACTGAACACCTGCCCAGTACCGGTTTTCATCGCGGCCGTGTAACTAGCATCACTGAAACGACCCTTTAGGGCGGTTTGTCGCATCGCCTCTGCAATCACATCCCAATGCCGTGGATTTTTCAGCGTGACTGGTGGTTTCTCCTGCACCGGCGAGTCAATCATTGAGGTGCTGTCTTTGATGGATTTCAGCAGGTGCGGTGGAATACGCCGACCCTTTTCTGCCAGGATGGTAACCGCGGCGGCCAATTGTAATGGGGTTGTAGTCCAGTACCCCTGGCCAATACCGACAGAAATCGTATCGCCGATATACCACGGTTGGTTATAACGTAAACGTTTCCAGTCTCTTGAAGGCATGTTACCGGGCGATTCTTCATAGATATCCACGCCCGTGTTTTCCCCAAAACCGAACTGTTCCATAAAGTTGGAAATCCGATCTACGCCGCTTTTGTAGGCTAAATCATAAAAGTACGTGTCACAGGAATTAACGATGGCCCCATACACATCAACCCAGCCGTGGCCCCAGCGTTTCCAGTCACGATACTTACGTTCTACCCCGGGGATCTGCCAGTATCCCGGGTCCCAGACGCGAGTTTTTTCATTGATAATGCCATCTTCGAGGCCCATCAAGGCCAGGAATGGTTTGACTGTTGATGCCGGCGCATATTGCCCTTGGGTGGCGCGGTTGATTAGTGGCCGTGATTCTGAATTCAACAGCTCGCTATAAGCCTTGGCACTAATGCCATGGACAAACTGATTTGGGTCATAACTGGGGCTGGAAACCATCGCCAGAATACCGCCATCACGCGGATCGATAGCAACGATAGAACCACGACGTCCATCCAACAGTTCCATTGCTTTCTGTTGTAATGCCAGATCAATCGTCAGGTAAATATCTTGCCCGGGTTCCGGTGGTTCAACCTTTAAGGTGCGAATATGGCGTCCCAGGTTATTCACTTCTTCTTCGAGATGACCAGGCTTGCCGTGCAGCAGGCTTTCATAGAACTTTTCGACGCCTTGCTTACCGATATCATTGGTTGCCGCGTAGTCTGGCCAATCGCCAGATAATTCCAGCGCTTTTTGATCGCGGTTATTAATGCGACCGACATAACCCAAGACATGCGTTAACAATTCGCCATAAGGATAGTAACGGTTAAGCCCGGCTTCAACCGACACGCCTTCAAAGCGATATTGGTTAACGCTGAAGGCGGCTAGCTCGGTTTCAGACAGGTGATTTTTGAGGGTTAATGGCTTAAAACGCCGATGGAATTTCAGCGCTTCAGTGAAACTTTGACGTTCATCGTCGGAAATAGGGACGACAGTTGCCAGCTGATCGAGCATGGCGTTCATGTCTTTTACTTTTTCTGGAATCACTTCCAGTGAGTAAAACGGTTGATTTTCCGCCAGCAGTTTGCCGTTGCGATCGTAAATCAGGCCACGACTAGGGGGCAGTGGCACCACACGGATGCGGTTATCATTAGAGCGGGTCGCGTAATCTTTGTAGGAGGTGACCTGCAAATGATAAAGATTTCCCACCAGTACTAGCAGCAGTATGGCGACACAGATGAAAGTGAACGTTGCACGGCGCCGGAATAGCGCAGCCTCTGCGGCATGGTCGTGCATGGTAATTCGCTTTCGTTGCTGCACTCAGTGATCTCCGTCCGCGGTTATTCCCGATGATAGGGATGATTATTATTAATGCTCCAGGCGCGGTATAGGCTCTCGGCAACCACGACCCGGACTAATGGATGGGGCAGGGTAAGTGCGGATAGACACCAACTCTGTGCCGCTGCTTGTTTGCAGGCGGGTGCCAGGCCTTCCGGTCCACCGACTAATAAACTTACATCTCGGCCATCTAGCTGCCATTTCGCTAAATTTTCAGCCAGTTCTGGAGTCGTCCAGTTTTTGCCAGGCAGATCCAGGGTAACGATATGGTTACCCTTGGCAACCGCCGCCAGCATGGCTTCGCCTTCTCTGTGCAAAATGCGCGCAATATCGGCATTCTTACCGCGTTTACCGGCAGGAATTTCAAGCAACTCCAACGCCATGTCTCGAGGAAACCGACGTTGATATTCCATGAAACCTTTACTGACCCAATCGGGCATTTTGGTGCCGACAGCGATGAGTTGTAGCTTCATCGGCGTTAAACTTCAGCCCAGAGTTTTTCCAACTGATAATGATCTCGTGCTTGTTCGAGCATGACATGCAAAATCACATCACCGAGATCGACCAGCACCCATTCACTGCCGTCGCGTCCCTCAACGCCTAAAGGGGGAATACCCGCTTGTTTGGCTTCACTCACCACATGCTGCGCAATGGCGCTGATGTGGGTATTGGAGGTTCCGGTACAAATCACCATGTAATCGGTGATATTGGATTTCTGTTGCACATCAAGCACCACGATATCTTTAGCTTTGATGTCTTCGACCTTATCAACAACGAATTGTTTCAACTCCGCACTCTGCAAGCTGATGTTCCTCTTTCGGGGTTATAGAGATTCAAGCGCCGTAGTATATACCTAAACGACGCACAGAATCAGCCTTACTCGCGGTAAAGCTGTTGTGACACGATGTAATCCAGTACTTCCGTTGGCAGTGCCTCACGGCAAGACTGCAACTGATCGATGGCAATTGCCTTACGTAAGGCGCTGGAGGAGAAGGGCTGTGGGGTAACATCAACCATAATGATGTTACCGACAGCAGCATTTTCGCCATGTTTCCATGCCGCAAGATGCTGTGCCGGTGTCTGACGGCGCTGTTGCCATTCCTGATACACCGGATTATCTGGCTGTAATTGCCATCCTGCCCGATAGCAGACAACCAGATGGCACAGCGTGAACAGTTCCTGCCAGTTCTGCCAAGTCGTGAGGGTGACCAGTGAGTCTGTCCCCATAATAAAGTAGAAGCTATCGAGTGGATGTTTTTGCCTGAGGTGTTGCAATGTGGTGACGCTGTAAGACAGGGTCGCACGTTCCAATTCGATGGCGTTGATGGCAAATTGGGGAAAGTGAGCTGCGGCCAGCTGTAACATTTTCAGCCGCTGGCCAGCACTAGCGCTGGCTTGTTGTTTATGTGGGGGAATATTGTTGGGCATCAACCACAGTTGGTCGAGCTGCAACTGCTGCAAGACTTCAGCTGCTGGACGCAGATGTCCGTAGTGCACAGGATCGAATGTACCGCCTAAAATCCCTATTCGCATCAGCTTAACTCGAATTGCTGTAACTGTTTATGAGCCTCGGCATCAAACATCAGACACAGATGGCTCACGCCCACCCAATCTTCTCGCCCCAGTTGCTTCAGTGCCAGTTCCAGTTTGGAGCTGATACCCAGCATGGTTTCAATGGCATCTAGGGGTAATCTTTTTAATGCCTGTTGGTATAACGGTTTTCGCTTGTCCCAAATCCGATATTGGCTAAACAACTGGTTGAGATCATGACCGACACTCAGGGCGGATTGCAGCTGCCATAACTGTGTCAGTTCCTTTTGCAATGCCCAATGCACGATGGGTAGCGCAGTATCTTCGGCTTTTAGTTGAACCAGCATGTGCTGGGCTTTGTCTTGCTGATTTGCCAGCAGCGCATCTGTCAGCTGAAACACATTGAAGCGCGACTGATCTTCAAAATAATGCGCTAATTCATTGGCATCTACCGCACGACCACCGGCAAGTAGTTGTAATAGCTGCAGCGCTTGGTCTGCGGCCAGCAGATTACCTTCATACAGACTGGCCAGCATGGTGCGTGCGTCAACCTGCAGGTGCAATTGGTAATACTGGATCCTGTCATCCAACCAACGCTGAAATTGAGCACCTTCAGGTGTCGTGCAGGGAACAAAGATTCCCTTGCTGTCCAACTGCTTAAACCATTTACTATTTTGCTGCTCTTTCGCCAGTTTAGTTCCGGTAAGCAGTAACACGGTATCTGGATTAGGCTGTTGCAGCAACGCTAACAACATGGCACTGCCATCACTACCGGGCTTAGCTTGGGGTAATTGCAGTTCAATAATGCGTCGGCTGGCGAACAAGCTCATGGCATGCCATTCGTTGTAAAGATCCTGCCAATTGAAACTCGTGTCCTGTTCCAGTTGTACCCGTTCTTCAAACCCTTGTTGGCGCGCCGCTGCCAGCAGTTGTGATCTGGTGGTATCCAGCAGCCAGGGATCATCACCGAACAACAGATAACACGGTCTTAATGTCGTGAGCTGTCGTGCCAGCTGATCTGGATACACCCGCATCACTTCACCTCAGTGGCGGCCAGTGTCTGAATAATGTAATCCGCCGCTTGGCTGCGCATCTCTTTCACCAGCAGATCCATTTCCCGACTTTTTGCCAGCGCGGTACGGGGATCATCCTGATAGTCGCGGCGGACTTCTGCCGTAAAGCTCTGCGCTTCGTTGCCGGGCATGGCGACACTAAAGTACACCCGATAGATCAACTCATATTCCGCCACATTACCTGTAGGGTAGATAGACAGGGTAGAGCGCTCCAGTGAATCTTTCATCAGGGTCAAGCGTGGCAGCGTATCGCTGGCGGGCTTAACGCTAATATTGTGCAGACGCAGTCGATCCTGTACCAAACGGCTCAGCTCACTGTACTGATCGGGTGTGGTCAGACTGAGTGTTTTCAGCTGTGGTGGGATCGAATAACTGCCTTGCAGATGAAAACCGCATCCGGCACAGATCATCATGACCAGTGCCAGCGCAGTGAACATCAAATGCCGGAAACGCTTTATAGGTGTCAGCATGAGTGTCCTGTCAGTTAGTTAGCCACAATGTTCAGCAGTTTCCCTGGCACATAAATCACCTTACGCACTGTCTTGCCTTCGGTGTGTTTCTGCACCTGTTCATCTGCTAACGCTAGGTCTTGCACCTGTTGTTGTTCGGCATCGGCTGCAACGGTTATTTTGGCTCGCAATTTACCGTTAACTTGCACTACCACTAACTTGCTGTCTTCTACCAGCGCCGCTTCGTCTACTTGTGGCCAGCGGCTGGTTTCAATGTCACTGGTATTGCCCAACGCCTGCCATAGACTAAAGCTCAGGTGTGGCGTGATGGGATATAACAGACGAACCAAGGCAGACAGTGCTTCAGCCAGCAACGCCCGGTCCTGCGCCGTTTCCTGCGGTGCTTTTTGTAAATTGTTCATCAGTTCCATCACGGCAGCAACGGCGGTGTTGAACATTTGCCGACGACCAATATCGTCTGTCACTTTAGCAATGGTCTTATGCAGCTCGCGCCGCAGTGCTTTCTGATCGGCATTCAGGCTGCTGACATCGAGCGCTTCAGTTGGACCAGCATTGACATGATCAGAGGCCAATTTCCACAGACGTTTGATGAAGCGATGTGCGCCTTCTACACCAGACTCCTGCCATTCCAGTGTTAATTCTGGGGGGGCGGCAAACATCATAAACAAACGCACGGTGTCAGCACCGTATTTTTCCACCATCAACTGCGGGTCGATACCGTTGTTCTTTGACTTAGACATTTTGCTCATGCCGGTATACACCAGTTCATGACCCTCTTTGTCTACGGCTTTGCTGATGCGACCTTTATCGTCACGTTCCAGCACTTCTGCATCCAGCGGAGAAACCCAGATACGCGCGCCTTTTTCATCGGTGTAGTAGAAGGCATCTGCCAGTACCATACCTTGTGTCAGCAGACGTTTGGCAGGTTCATTGCTGTTGACCAAGCCGGCATCGCGCAGCAATTTGTGGAAGAAACGGAAATACAACAGATGCATACAGGCGTGTTCAATACCCCCGATGTACTGATCTACCGGTAACCAATAGTTGGCTTTATCAGTGTCCAGCATCTGATTGGCTTTCGGTGAGCAATAACGAGCGTAATACCAGCTGGATTCCATAAAGGTGTCAAAGGTATCGGTTTCTCGCAGCGCAGCCTGGCCGTTTACTGTAGTCTTGGCCCATTCTTTGTCGGCTTTAATCGGACTCTGCACCCCGTCCATGACCACGTCTTCTGGCAAAATGACCGGCAACTGATCTTCTGGTGTCGGGATCACGCTGCCATCTGGCATGGTGACCATCGGGATTGGTGCGCCCCAGTAGCGTTGACGACTGACGCCCCAGTCGCGCAGACGGAAGTTCACCTGACGTTTACCTTTACCTTGGCTGATCAGCTTCTCGGCAATGGCATTAAAGGCTGCGTCAAATGCTAAGCCGTCAAATTCACCAGAATTGAACAGGATACCTTTATCGGTAAACGCTTCTTGGCTCAGATCAGGTTCGCCTTCCGCAGATTTGATCACCCCTTTGATCGGCAGACCGTATTTAGTGGCGAACTCATAATCACGTTGGTCATGGCCGGGGACGGACATCACCGCGCCAGTGCCGTAATTCATCAGGACGAAGTTAGCTGCCCATACCGGCACCTTATCGCCGGTCAGTGGATGAATAGCGTACAGCCCGGTGGCTACGCCTTTCTTTTCCATGGTTGCTAAATCGGCTTCTGACGCTTTGCTTTGCTTACAGTCGTCAATAAATGCAGCCAGCGCAGGATTATTGGCGGCGGCTTTTATCGCTAATGGGTGTGCAGCGGCAATCGCCACATAGGTCACGCCCATGACGGTATCGGGACGAGTAGTGTAGATGTCAAAAGTGTCGTCACTGTCAGCCACCTGGAAGGTCATCTCAACGCCTTCGGAGCGACCTATCCAGTTACGCTGCATCGCTTTAACCTGCTCTGGCCAGCCTTCCAGGTTATCGATTTCATTCAACAGTTCTTCCGCATAAGCGGTGATTTTGATGAACCATTGTGGGATTTCTTTCTGCTCTACACGGGTATCACAGCGCCAGCAGCAACCATCAACCACCTGTTCGTTCGCCAGCACGGTCTGGTCGTTTGGACACCAGTTCACTGAGGAGGTCTTTTTGTAAACCAGACCTTTGTCATACAGCTTGGTGAAAAACCATTGTTCCCAGCGGTAATATTCTGGGGTACAAGTAGCGATTTCACGACTCCAGTCGTAACCGAACCCCAGCATTTTCAGCTGGTTTTTCATGTAATCAATATTGGCGTAAGTCCAAGGTGCTGGTGCAGACTTGTTCTTGATGGCGGCGTTTTCTGCCGGCAGTCCGAAAGCGTCCCAACCAATAGGCTGCAACACGTTTTTACCCTGCAGTCGCTGGAAACGAGAGACAACATCACCTATGGTGTAGTTGCGAACGTGGCCCATGTGGAGGCGACCAGAAGGATAGGGGAACATGGAGAGACAGTAAAACTTCTCTTTATTGTTATCTTCGGTGACTTCAAAAGTTTTGTTGTCAGCCCAGTGCTGTTGAACCCGGGCCTCAATTTCTGAGGGATTGTATTGCTCTTGCATCAGGTTTTTCGGCATTGCCGCCCATAAATTTGAGATATACGCGCTTTGCGACGCATTTTAAATCTGCATAGAATAAACCAGAAGTGAGTCATTCACCAAGACTCGTCTTAAAGGAGTAGCGCCATGAGTGATAAAAGTAAGGAATTGCTAGATCTGTATCAGGCTTTGCTTCAAAAGGTGAAAGAAATTTATCAGCAGGATACCTCTCTCACCGTGAAGAGCCTCCTAAGTACTATCAAAAAAGGTAAGGAATACCTTGCATTAAAACGTCATGCTGATGAAGCCCAATTACAGCTGGTGGAAGAGTTTTTGCAACGGGATGTTGCCAGCTTTATCGCCACTCAGGCAGAAGATGATCTGAGTTACAGCCCTACAGCCATTACGTTGGAAAACACCCTTTGGCATTGGCTCGGTGAGATCAGTGACCGCAGTCAGGTCGAGTGGCATGAGTTGGCCCGCCAGTTCAGTCAGAAAGGCGTATACCACAGTGGTGATATTGTCACTCAGGGAACACTGACCTGCACTAATTGCGGTCACAAGATGAATATCGAATTCACCGATGCTATTCCGGATTGCCCCGAATGCGATCATTCAGAGTTTACCCGCGAGCCGCTGATGCCGTAATCTCTGAGAATTTGATCACTATACAAAACGCAGCCATTGGACTGCGTTTTTTGTGATTAACTCTGCTGCTTTTTTAACTTTGCCAGCGCTGCTTCAATTTCCTGTTTTCGGCCACTGTCAGCCAGTTCTCGCCCGGGGCGTGGCGCTGCTTGCAGTGCTTGTTGCAGATATTTTTGCGCCTCATCGTAGCGGTCATCGTCTAGCAGAAATTCACCGTAAAAATAGTTAGCATCAATACCCTCTGGGTTGATGCTAAGGGCTTTTTTCAGCAATTTTTCGGCTTTGTCGTTATCACCAAATCCAATGGGCCATCCTGGAACCTTAAAATACAACACGCCGAGACTGGTATAGGCCGAGCCTTGCAGAGCCTCAGGCTGATTGGCAATGGTGTGTTCAAAGTCGGCTTTGGCAATTTTGGCGTACTTCAACGCGCTGAGTCCGCCGCTGACACCCGCATAGGTAGAGTTGATGATGCCATGCCAGATAATCAGGCGATTATCACCGGGATAGGTCTTTACCGCCGTATCTGCCTGTTGCAGCAGTTCATCAAATGCTTTTTCCTTGGCATCGCCTTTCAGGGTGTAATTATCAACCGCCCACTGTTGCTGGAGCTTTATTAACGCACTATCACTGGCGTCATCAGCATTGGCCGCAGCAGTCACCAAGCTGGTAACTATGAGCAGTAAGTTAAGATACTTCATGGCGTTCTCCTACAGCGTGTTGCGGATGATTAGAGCCGCGACAGAAACGTTTGATAACCGGCAGTTGTTTTAAGATGCTGTTATCCACCAGTCTGGGCAACAAGACATTAATCCGCACGAACAGTGATTCTGGCCAGCCCAGAAAAATATCGCCTTGTTTGTGCTGTCGCAGTGCCAGACACAGTTGTTCTGCGACCCAATTAGGGCTATCCGTTTTATTGCCTAGCTGCTGGTTCATTTCGCGCATCGCGGGGCTGTTGAGTTCCGTCCCCGTCGCTCTAGGCGCAAAATACAGCACAGCAATCTCAGTATCGGTGAGTTCTCGCCTTAGTGATTCGGTAAAGCGCTGTAACCCGGCTTTACTGGCACAGTAGAGGGTAGAGCCTGGATAGCCGATATTGCCGAGGATGGAGCCGATATTGACGATAGTCGCTTGCTTATGCTGAAACAGCGGGAGCAAGGCCCGACAAACATTGATGGGGGCTAGCAAATTAGTGGCGAGGATGCGTTCACCGTCAGCAATACTGCTATCAGCCAGGAGTGTCAGCTGATTAACCCCCATGCCGTTAATCAGGGTGTCAGCTTCGAAGGCATTCGCGGCTGACTGCAGCGAGGTAATACCGGCAGTCGTCGTCAGGTCTGCCACCAATAACTGATGACCACTACCCTCCAATTCATCCAATAAGATGGCCAGTTTGCCATTATTGCGGCCGCAGAGCAGCAGCTCATGCCCTTGCGCGGCCAACGCTTTCGCGATTGAACGGCCAATGCCACCACTCGCCCCTGTTAGGATCACTCGTCTACGTTGCATTGTCATATCGTTGTCCCGTTTAAGCCGCGGCATCTTTCTCGATATAGCTGGCTTGTGCGGCATCCAACTCTCGAAATACATTGCCATAGAGCCGATAAAAGTTGTTGGCAGCATGCACGATCAACTGCTGTTCCTGCGGTTCGTCTATGCGGTTCATTAACCCTTTAAAGAAATGCATATGCTTTTTGTCTAACTCGCCGTGCGATTTGAGGTAACTGAAGGCACTATCAGGCAGCGCTAGCGTCGCTTGAATTTTGTCGGCTGCCAGCAGTGCCATGTTGATACTGGTGCCTTCCAAAACGTTGACCATGCCGAAAAAGCCCAACGGATTAACTCGGCTGACCATGTCCCAAGCGTAAGTGACCATCATCTCTGTGCTGAAGTTAGGTGAGCTCTTTCGCGCTTTTTCTTTGTCGTAACCACAGGCAGCAATATCGTTGAGGATCCATTCCTGATGTCCTTTTTCTTCATCGATATACTCAGCGACGGCTTCGCGCAGCCATTCCTTACTTTCAGGCAGACGTGAGCCTACTGCCATTAACAATGGTGATGTGTGTTTTACGTGGTGATAAGCCTGTTGCAGGAAGGCCACATATTCAGCCTTAGTCACGTTTCCGGCGAGGCAATGGTTGATAATGGGTGTGTCCAAAAGAAACTGCCTGCTGGCAATCGTCTGTTGCTGTAACTCATCATAAAAAGCCATCATCGACCTCTTACTTCTGCTGTTGATACAAGGAAGAAATTTGCAGGTTAAATGCTTTGAGCAGTTGCTGGCGCTGCAAGCGACCATTGGCCGTCATAAATGGCAGAAGCTGTTTATCTTCCAGCCTCAGCCATTGCCGCACTTTTGCGTAATCAGGTAACTGTTCATTGGCCTTGTCTATCCATTGGGTTATCTGCGAGTCACTGACAGCTGTCGACGCGGTTAATAAGGCGCACAAAAACGGTTGATCGTCACCGACGACCACGCATTGATTTAACAATGGTTCAGCGAGCAAGGCAGACTCAACCCATTCTGGGCTGATATTGCGGCCAAATGAGGAGATCAGCAGATTCTTGCGTCGTCCATCAATATAGAGCCAGCCATCCTCCAGATGTCCTAAATCACCGCTGTGGATGTCATTGGGGTACCAACTGTCGGGCATCCCGGCATAACCCAGATGACAAGCTCCTGAAACAATGACTTCTTGATCATCAATGCGCACCTGACAGTGGGGCAGAACTTTACCGGCAGCACCACTACGTGACTGGCTGGGCGTGTTAAGTGCCACGACTGAACCACATTCAGATAAACCGTAGCCTTCATATACTGGCAGCCCCAGTTGCTGTGCCGTGAGCAGTAATTGGGGATCTACCCGGCCACCACCAACGGCTATAAAGCGCAGGCGCTGCGGCGCTTTCCAACCCTGCTGGCAAGCGGCTACTAACAGACGCAACAGTTGCGGGAGCAGGATCATCGAATGCGGTTGTGTTTTACTGATACATTGCAGCAACTGATGGCTGTCTATGTTGGAACTGCCGAGCATGCCGCGCTCGGCATCATTGGGGAGCACCACGGTGCCGCCACATAACAGCGGGCTGTATATCCCTGCGATATTTTCCAGCAAAGTACTCAATGGCAGTAAACACAGATGCCGGGGTTGGTTGATCGCGATTTCCTGGGCCAGAGATTTGGCCACCCGCCATTGATGATCTTTACTGAGACAGACGCCTTTAGGGATGCCTGTCGAGCCGGAGGTAAAGGTAATTTTGTGGGTGCCCTCAGGCAGCTGATGAGTGCTGTCATAAGGGAGTTGCCAGCAATGATACCTTTCCGGCAACGCCCAGGCAGCGATACCGGGCAATGCTTGTTTAAGGTCAAGTTTGCATTGACCGGGAAGCAGAATTTCTTCGCTCAACAGTAATTCCGCACCTGCCTGCTCGAGACAATTGCGGATCTGCTGCGGCGTAAAAAACAGTGGTAATGGCAGACAGATAACATTGGCAGCGTGACATGCTAGGTCTACCACAACCCAGTCGACACTGTTGCCGCCATGAAGTGCAACACAG
Organism: Shewanella sp. A32; assembly: GCF_029167175.1. Lineage (NCBI taxonomy): Bacteria > Pseudomonadati > Pseudomonadota > Gammaproteobacteria > Alteromonadales > Shewanellaceae > Shewanella > Shewanella sp. A32. The sequence continues at coordinate 139,848 of NZ_JARFTS010000005.1, read as the reverse complement.
GGAACCTGCTGTTGTAATAACCACTTTGCCAGCGCATCAACGCGTTGCGCTAATGTCTGGTAGCTCAGTTGTTGGTGGCTGTCTTCAAGGGCAATAAGTGCCGGAGAAGCCTGGGCCGTTTGATTCAGAAACTCCACGATATTATTCATGATACCTCTCACTTACGACGGATTGCTGCAGCAATTGCGGATGTTTGTCGTTCATAGGTTGCAGCAATTTTCGAAAGTCTGCGGTCGTGATACATGACTTCGCAGGCTCGATGTAAATTACCGATCATTACTCGGGGATTATTGCGGTAATAGCTCCCCCAAATGGCGCTGTCACCAGCTAATCGCTGCGGATCGGCAGGGCAAAGACAATAAGGTTCAAATCCTAATCGTTGCATCAGGCGTTGTACCTGTTCGGTGGCAGTGAACACCATCCATTCATAGCCCGCAGCGGACAGCACGCTTGCCAGCGTCACCATTAACATCGGACCAAACGCATGTTCTGCTAACGCCAGATTGCCAATTTCGATCAGACTGTCGCGCACTACTGGTCGTCTGGCGTTTTCCGCCACTAACTGTTCGATGGCAGAAGGTAGATATTGTTCAAGAAATAATGGTTGATGTTGTCCAGGACGCAAGCCGTAGGCCCCGACAATGTTGCCATGGTGAATGATCGCAATGAGCCACGGCAGGAAACTGTTGAGCTGGGCGTGGTGTACCTGCTGAAATTTAGCGGCAATAAACTGTTCTACTGATTGCCGTTGTGTATTGGCAATCGTGATCAGCTTCAAGGTCGGTACTATTGTCGCCAGAGAGTGGTCGGCAGACGAGTTGTCTGCCAACGGTGCCTGAGGCAAATGCTGGGACATAGAGATACTCCACTAGTGATGTCTCATTGTCACCCTAGCGAAGCCATCTTAAGAATATCTTACGAAATTCAGATTTAGTTAATTATTCAATAATACTTAATAAATTGATTTTTAAATTACTTTTTGGCTTTTGGTAGCAAGGTACATAGCAGCAATAACAAAAGGCTGAGTATCAATACTGGCCACTGACCGAATTTATAGAAGGGGGTTACGCCTTTGACCAAAGGCACATCAGCAGTCAGCACCCCTTCCTGGAATTGTGGCAAGCGTGCGGTGATGGCGCCATGTTCATCAACGACAGCGGTGACACCGTTATTGGTATCTCGCAATAACGGTCTTCCTAGTTCCGCGGCGCGCATCTGGGCAATTTCCATATGTTGCAATGGACCGTTGGATTCACCAAACCAAGCGTCATTTGAGACCGTTAGCAGTAACTGAGTTTCTGCATTGACGTTGTCACGCAGCTGTTCCGGAAAGGCGATTTCGTAGCAGATTGCGGGTGCCAGTCGATATCCCAGCGCCTGCAAATTTGGCTGCACATATGCCCCTCGTGTGAAGGAGGACATTGGCAAGTTAAACAGCGGTGCCAACGGCCTTAACAACGATTCCAACGGAACAAATTCCCCGATAGGTAACAGATGGTGTTTCCGATACTGGTTACTGCCATTGACTTGATAATCACCCTCTGATTGCTGAGGTTGATGGGCATTGCCCAGTACAATCAATGAGTTGTAAAAATCTGTTTGCGCCATACTGACAATACCCGCGACAATCGCAGTATTGTTGAGGTTTGCCACTTTGTTGGCATTATCCAGAAATGGTTCTACCATGGCCTCAGGTGCCGGAATTGCGGCTTCCGGCCAGATAATAATCTGTTTATCGAAGTGTGGTCGCGACAAGTCCATATACTTCAACAATGTTGGCCACAGTGCATTAGGATCCCATTTCATACTTTGGGGAATATTTCCCTGCACCAAGGCAACACTGACGGTTTTACCGGTACGCTCAATTCCTGAGTGTTTGGGGGCCTGCCAGACCATTACGACCAGCAAGGCCAGCAGTAACGGCAAACTCATCCAGCGCTTGCGCACGAGTAACACCAGACTACCGGCGAGCATTGCTAGCAGAAAACTGATCCCTAACGTGCCGATATAGGCTGCCAGTGGCTTTAACGGACCCATCGCCTGACTGTAACCTGCCCATAGCCAGGGAAAGCCCGTCAGCACCCAACCACGAAGCCACTCGGTCAATACCCACAGCGCGGGAAACAGTGCCAAGTTATTCCATACTGGCCAGCGCGAACGTAAGCGTGCGGTGAGCCAGCCTGCCAGCGCCGGATACAATGCCAGATATAACGCCAGCATGCCCATTAACAGCATGGAAACGGGCAGTGGTAGACCGCCATAACGGTAAATGCTGACATGCACCCAACTGATGCCAAACGCAAAACTGCCGAAACCAAAACTGAGCCAAAGATAAAAGGCTTGTTTTGTCGGCGCGCTGTGAGTCAGCCATAAGGCCAATGCCAATGCCAGTGGCAAGATGGGCCAGATATTATAGGGCGCAAAGGATAGAGATGTGGCTGCACCGGCAATCAATGCCAGTACAGCGTTATACCACGGGTGTTGCCGGAGACGGCTAGGCGCAAGGGTCACTATGAATTGCTTTCTTCTGTTTCGCTGTCATCAGGCAGTTTGACTCGCAACTGCAACAACCGGCGCGTGTCGGCACTAATCACTTTGAATTCGATGTTTTCAATCGTGATCTTCTCGTTACGTTCTGGCAGATGACCAAAGGCATGACTCACAAGTCCACCTACCGTATCGAACTCTTCATCACTAAACTGAGTACCAAAGGAATCATTAAAGTCTTCGATATGTGTTAGTGCTTTAACCAGATAAACTTTGCTACCCACCTTACGGATTTCGGGCTCTTCAGTCGCATCATGGTCGAATTCATCTTCAATATCGCCAACGATCTCTTCCAGAATATCTTCGATGGTGACCAGTCCAGACACACCACCGTATTCATCGACAACGATAGCCATATGGTAACGTTGGCTGCGAAATTCTTTAAGCAGTACATCAACGCGTTTACTTTCCGGCACAACCACCGCTGGCCGGATCACTTTTTCCAGTGAAAACGGGTCTTCACTGTGGTTAAAACCATATTTGATCAGATCTTTTGCCAGCAGGATACCTTCGATGTGGTCTTTGTCTTCATTGACCACAGGGAAGCGGGAGTGTGCTGAAGAGATGACGGTGTTAAGGACTTCCTCCACCGAATCTGTATATTGAATCGCCACAATCTGCGCGCGCGGGATCATAATGTCGCGGACTCGCAGATCAGATACTTCTAGAACGCCCTTGATCATCTCGCGGGTGTCCTCGGTGATAAGATCGCGTTGTTCAGCGTCCTGAATCACCTCTACTAATTCGTCGCGATTCTGGGGTTCGCCCATGAACAACTGGCTGACGCGATCAAACCAGCCCTTCTTATGGGCGCCGGTACTCGGGGGGATATCATCACTCATAGTGGTGTCACAGTTCGTGGAAGACGAACGTTTATTGCTCCTTGTAAGGGTCAGAAAAACCTAAGCTTTCAATGAGTTCTGTCTCAATGGCTTCCATTTCTTCAGCTTCGGCGTCGTCAATATGATCATAACCTAGCAGATGCAGGCATCCATGCACAACCATATGAGCCCAGTGAGCTTCCAATGGTTTATGTTGTTCCTGCGCTTCATTTTCAACGACCGGGGCACAAATAACAAGATCCCCGATCAGTGGCAATTCAATGCCGGGTGGTGCTTCAAAGGGAAAAGACAACACGTTGGTTGGTTTGTCCTTGCCACGATAATCCAGATTCAGTTGGTGGCTTTCGGCTTCATCCACCAGGCGAATGGTCATTTCGGCCTCATCCAGGCGGCCATCAAGGGCAGTCGTTGCCCAGCGTAAAAAATCGGCTTCAGCCGGTAATTGGTTGGATTCAGAGGCAACCTGTAAATCCAGTGTCAGCTCAAGACTCATGTTCGGAAGGTTCCGTAATATCAGAAGGTTCAGCCAGTTTGTACTGGCTATCACGACGAGCACTGGCCGCTTGTTGGCGTTGTTCGTAAGACTCATAGGCCTCAACGATCCTTGCCACCACAGGGTGACGCACTACGTCTTTTGATAGGAAAAAGTTAAAACTGATCTCATCGACATCGCCAAGCACTTCGATGGCATGGCGTAAGCCTGATTTCACATGCCGCGGCAAGTCAATCTGGGTGATATCGCCGGTGATGACCGCTTTAGAATTAAAGCCAATACGGGTCAGGAACATCTTCATCTGTTCAACCGTCGTGTTCTGGCTTTCATCGAGAATAATAAAGGCATCGTTTAACGTACGGCCACGCATATAGGCCAGTGGTGCAATTTCGATGACGCTGCGTTCAATTAGGCGTTCTACCTTTTCAAAGCCCAACATCTCAAATAATGCGTCATATAACGGCCGCAGATATGGGTCGACTTTCTGGCTCAAATCGCCGGGCAAAAAGCCCAATTTTTCGCCCGCTTCCACTGCTGGGCGTGTCAACAGAATCCGCCTAACTTCCTGGCGCTCCAGCGCATCTACCGCTGCCGCAACGGCCAGATAAGTTTTACCGGTTCCCGCCGGGCCAATACCAAAGGTGATATCGTGGCGCACGATGTTAACCACGTACTGGGTTTGGTTGGGATTGCGTGGTTTTATCACGCCCTTGCGGGTCTTGATAAAGTGCTCCTGCGGCTGATCGCTACCATCATCTGCTTCAATGGCGATCGCTTCCTGAATGGCAATATGCACTTTCTCAGGTTCGAGATCCGGCGTACTGCCTTTGACCGGGGCGGTTTCCACATACAAGTTACGCAATAAATTACTGGCAGTCAGACAGCCGTGAGGCTGACCCACAATCTTGAAATGGTTGTTGCGGTAACTGATCTCGACACCGATACGACGTTCGAGCTGTTTGATGTTGTCATCAAATGGGCCACACAGCGACGCCAGTCGACGACTGTCTGCGGGTTCCAGATACAGGTCCATGGCGGTTAATTTATGGGACAAATATAACTCCGATAATATGTTTCGCTATATGTTTCAGTTTACGAGCCTCACTGGTGAAATGCCATGAGAAAAATGTCATGTGCCAGCAAGCTAAAAGGCGACCGTGGCCGCCTTTTTGTTAATGTTATGGTTGGTAGCGTTTTACCCCAAGTTCGTCTTCACTCTGGTGTTTGGCCAGAATATCTACTGGGCGCAGATTACGGCGTAAATCCATCTGATCTTCACCACGAATTAACTTACCGCGCAGCGAATTAGGGTACACGTCAGTGATCTCCACATCGACAAAGGTGCCAATATGTTGTGGCTGCCCCTCAAAATTTACTACGCGGTTGTTTTCTGTACGGCCACGCAGTTCCATCGGATTCTTAACTGATGGACCTTCGACTAATATACGCTGCACTGTGCCTAACATCTGACGGCTGTAACGCATGGCCTGATGGGTGATAGTGTCCTGCAGTCTCGCCAGGCGTTGTCTCTTCTCTTCCAGATCGACGTCGTCTGGCAAGTCTGCGGCTGGTGTACCGGGACGGGCACTGTAAATAAAGCTGAAACTATGGTCGAAATTCACTTCTTCAATCAGCTTCATGGTGTCTTCAAAATCTTCCGCGGTTTCACCCGGGAAGCCCACAATGAAGTCGGAGCTGATTTGGATCTCTGGCCGAGCTTTACGCAGACGGCGGATAATGGATTTGTATTCAATCGCCATATGCCCGCGCTTCATTAACGTCAGAATGCGGTCTGAGCCTGACTGAACTGGCAGATGCAGAAAGCTCACCAGTTCCGGCGTGTCTTCATAGACATCAATGATGTCCTGCGTAAATTCAATCGGGTGACTAGTCGTGAAGCGGATGCGATCAATGCCATCAATGGCGGCAACATAGCGCAGCAGTTCGGCAAAAGAGCAGATGTCACCATCAAATTTAGCACCGCGATAGGCGTTAACATTTTGTCCCAATAAATTGACTTCGCGTACTCCTTGCTGTGCCAACTGGGCAACTTCCAGGATAACATCGTCCATTGGTCGACTGACTTCTTCGCCACGGGTATAAGGCACTACACAGAAAGAGCAGTACTTGCTGCAACCTTCCATAATGGAGACAAATGCGGTGGGACCTTCGGCACGCGGTTCCGGCAGACGGTCAAATTTTTCGATTTCCGGGAAGCTGACATCAATCACGGCATGGCTACCACCACGAACTTCATTGATCATTTCCGGCAGGCGATGCAGGGTTTGTGGGCCAAACACAATATCAACGCATGGCGCTCGGTCTTTGATGGCTTTGCCTTCTTGCGACGCGACACAGCCACCTACACCGATGATTAAGTCCGGATTTTTATCCTTAAGGCCTTTCCAGCGCCCCAGCTGATGGAATACCTTCTCCTGCGCCTTTTCACGAATTGAACAAGTATTTAGCAGCAACACATCGGCGTCTTCTGCTTCTTCTGTCAGGGTATAGCCCTGAAATTCGTTTAACAGGTCGGCCATCTTAGCTGAGTCATACTCATTCATCTGACAGCCCCAGGTTTTGATATGGAGTTTCTTACTCATCAGTTTTGCGCCGCTCACACGTACCTCTAAGGAAAATAGCGCGCTATTTTACCTGCAGTTGTTGCCGCTTGCCAACGTTTGCCGGCGCAAAACCGAATTACTTCGAACCCCACACATGGGTATTGTTATAAGCTGTTGTTTCCACAGGCTGTTGATTATCAGCGACTAATGGCTGATAGGTATCAAAGAACTCCGAGGCCATCTGCCTTGAGCTGTTTTTGGCGGTGTCATGAATATCTGCCAGCAATTCGAAATGGAATTCACCCATGGTTTCCGCGAATTGTTGATATAAGGCATAATTCACTGAACCGACATAAGTTACAGTGATAACTTCCATTTTTTCAGGTAGATTTTCTGCCTGACTATGCAGGGGCAGCAGTGTCCCGGCGGCTATCAGCGTTATAGCGGCAAAGCGACTTAAGGATGTGATTGCCATATCGTTCTCCTGGGTTTGTACATGGGATGAACCTGTACGACACTGCTCAGGTGCTATAAATAAGACACTCATTAAGTGAGCGAGGGTTGAAATCAAATTGCGAATTATTTCGTTTTCCAAAAGCTATTGATATTGGATTTGATGACAACAGCAACAAAGAATTAGTACAGCAGGAATGCAACAGTGACAAAACAACATCAGCAACAAGATATTGTCATTATTGGTGGCGGTATGGTGGGGGCCGCAGCCGCAGTGGGTTTGGCTCAGCTTGGATTAAACGTCGCACTGGTAGAAGCCACCGAGCCAGAGGCCTATTCGCCAGCGCAACCGCTGGACGTCAGAGTATCGGCCATTTCGCTGGCTTCGGAAAATTTATTAGCGCGGCTGGGGGCGCTTGAAGCATTGCTGCAGATGCGGCAAGTAGCTTATCGCGGCCTGGAAACCTGGGAGATGGAAGGGTGTATTACCCGCTTTCATGCCGAGCAGCTCAAGCTGTCACATCTGGGGCATATTGTTGAAAATCGGTTGGTGCAGTTGGCTCTGTGGCAGCAATTCACTCAGTACGACAATCTCACGCTTTGCTGCCCCGCGCGAGTAGCGCGCATGGTGCGGTCCTGTAGCGGTATTGAAGTGAGTCTGGATGATGGTCGGGTGCTTGATAGTCATCTGCTGGTCGGGGCGGATGGGGCCAATTCATTAGTCCGCCAATGGGCGGGTATTGGTGTTGCTGGCTGGGACTATAGCCAAGCTTGTATGTTGATCAATATTGCGACAGCCGACGAAGAACAAGACATTACCTGGCAGCAATTTACGCCGCAAGGGCCGCGGTCATTACTGCCGCTGCCGGGAAAACACGCTTCATTAGTCTGGTATGACGATGCACAGACGATAAAGGGGCTGTCTCAGTTATCTGCCAAACAATTGAAGCAGGCGATCGACAGTCACTTCCCCGCCCGGCTTAATCGTGATTTTGAAGTGCTCGACCGTGGCAGCTTTCCGCTGACCCGACGGCATGCCAAGCAGTATTATCGGGATAATTTGGTACTGCTGGGTGATGCGGCACATACGATTAATCCGTTAGCCGGGCAGGGGGTTAATCTCGGATTTAAAGACGTTGATGTATTGATCGAAGAGATTGCTGCCGCTCTCAGCGCTAAAGCGGGGGCGTGGTGGCAGAGTTCAGTGCTGGCCGGTTATCAGCGTCGTCGCTGGTATGACAATCAGCTGATGATGACCGGGATGGATCTGTTTTATGCCGGGTTCAGTAACGACATTCTGCCATTAAAGCTGGTACGTAATCTCGGTCTGAAGTTGGCGGATATTAATACCCCGGTGAAGCATCAAGTATTGAAATACGCACTCGGTTTGTCCTGAAACGGTTCAGACGATTTGTTGCGAGCGCAATAGCAGTGTTAAAATGCCGCGTTTTCTATCGCGGCATTATTGTTTTCGCGATGGATAAGTCATAAAAACAGGAAAAAATGACCACGATTAAACTGATTGTCGGGCTTGGTAATCCAGGGGCCGAATATGCCCAGACTCGACATAATGCCGGTGCTTGGTTTGTGGAACAACTGGCGCGAAATTATGGTGCCAGTCTAACGCCGGACAGTAAATATTTTGGACTGACAGCACGGATCACCGTAAAAGGCCGAGATGTTCGTTTGTTAGTGCCGACTACCTATATGAACTTGAGTGGTAAAGCGGTTGGCGCACTGGCAGGCTTTTTTCGTATCGCCCCAGATGAAATAATGGTGGCACACGATGAACTGGACATGCCACCAGGTGTGGCGAAGTTCAAACTTGGTGGTGGTCATGGCGGGCATAACGGATTGAAAGATATCATTGCCTGTCTTGGTAACGACAAAAATTTCTATCGTCTGCGCATTGGTATCGGTCATCCGGGAGATAAAAATAAGGTAAGTGGTTACGTACTTGGCAAACCACCGCTGGTGGAGCAACAACGTATTGATGCTGCCATTGACGAAGCGCTGCGAGCTACCGATATTCTATATACAGACGATATGACTAAAGCCATGAACCGCTTGCACGCGTTCAAGGCTGAATAACGAATCAATGACATCAGGTTGCTGGCATACCAGCAGCTGTCCGGCGGTTATCCCCCGGGAATTACAGTGAGATAAGGTAACTATCATGGGTTTTAAATGCGGCATCGTTGGTTTGCCCAATGTCGGTAAATCGACTCTGTTCAATGCGTTAACCAAGGCCGGTATTGAAGCGGCTAACTTTCCTTTCTGTACCATCGAGCCGAATACCGGCGTGGTACCTGTACCAGACCCACGTCTACAGGTTCTTGCTGACATTGTGCATCCAGAACGTGTGTTGCCTACCACCATGGAGTTTGTGGATATTGCCGGTTTGGTTGCCGGGGCATCAAAAGGTGAAGGTCTGGGCAATAAATTCCTGGCCAACATTCGTGAAACTGATGCTATCGGTCACGTGGTGCGTTGCTTTGAGAATGACAACATTGTGCATGTTGCCAACAAGGTCAATCCGGCATCCGATATTGAAGTTATCAATACCGAGCTGGCACTGGCGGATCTGGACAGCTGTGAGCGCGCCATTCTGCGCCAGCAAAAGCGTGCCAAGGGCGGTGATAAAGAGGCTAAGTTTGAAGTAGAAGTCCTGGAAAAGCTCAAGCCGGTACTGGACGAAGGCCATATGCTGCGCACCCTCGACCTCTCGAAAGAAGAGATTGAGGCCGTGGCTTATCTGAATTTTCTGACGTTAAAACCGACCATGTATATCGCAAACGTCGCCGAAGATGGCTTTGAAAATAATCCGCATCTGGACGTTGTGCGTGCCATTGCGGAGAAAGAACGTGCAGTGGTCGTGCCGGTATGTGCCGCGATTGAGTCTGAGTTGGCTGAAATGGACGACGAAGACCGTCAGGAATTTATGGCCGATATGGGACTGGATGAACCGGGTCTGGATCGTGTGATCCGTGCCGGTTATGAATTGCTGGATCTGCAGACATATTTCACTGCGGGCGTAAAAGAAGTGCGCGCTTGGACCATTCCGGTGGGCGCCAGTGCACCTCAAGCTGCGGGTAAAATCCACACCGATTTCGAACGCGGCTTTATTCGTGCTCAGGTCGTTTCCTATGAAGATTTTGTGCAATTCAAGGGGGAGAACGGCGCCAAAGAAGCCGGTAAACTTCGTGTTGAAGGTAAGACTTACATCGTTCAAGATGGCGATGTGATGCATTTCCTGTTCAACGTTTGATGCGCATAAAAATGCAGCAGATTGCCGCTATTTGCGTATCTGCTGCACAGTTTGGCGAGATTCTAAGCGAACGGCGGTAGTGCCGGGCTTCAGTCCGAAAAAGCTGTTGACCTGTATAGTATGAATAAGCATAATACGCCCCGTCCTCTCGGCAGAGGGGCATAAAGTTATCGTGGCTATGTAGCTCAGCTGGTTAGAGCACAGCACTCATAATGCTGGGGTCGCAGGTTCAAGTCCCGCCATAGCCACCATCCTTCTCGGATGCTAAACGAGACAATGCGGGAGTGGTGAAATTGGTAGACACGCCAGATTTAGGTTCTGGTGCCGCAAGGTGTGAGAGTTCAAGTCTCTCCTCCCGTACCATTCTCTCCTTTCTCAATATGAGAAAAGAGAACTTGAGATAACTTGCAGTTGGGGTATCGCCAAGCGGTAAGGCACCGGGTTTTGATCCCGGCATTCCCAGGTTCGAATCCTGGTACCCCAGCCATACTTTTGCAATATAGATTGGGGTATCGCCAAGCGGTAAGGCACCGGATTCTGATTCCGGCATACCTAGGTTCGAATCCTAGTACCCCAGCCAATGTGGCTATGTAGCTCAGCTGGTTAGAGCACAGCACTCATAATGCTGGGGTCGCAGGTTCAAGTCCCGCCATAGCCACCATAATGTTGAACTGTTGCTACCCGCTTGTTAGGGTAGGCAGTGACATAGACCGATTTTTTGGGGTATCGCCAAGCGGTAAGGCACCGGGTTTTGATCCCGGCATACCCAGGTTCGAATCCTGGTACCCCAGCCATATATGACCTTTTTGGGGTATCGCCAAGTGGTAAGGCACCGGATTCTGATTCCGGCATCCCCAGGTTCGAATCCTGGTACCCCAGCCAATAAGAAAGCTCGTCTTAATCGACGGGCTTTTTTGCTTTTTGCTGCCCAATAATACGGATGCAGTGACACTGCTTACCGATAGCCAATAAAAAACGCACCCGGAGGTGCGTCTTTTGTTGTCTGCAGTGCTTACTGATGGAACATCGCAGAAATGGATTCTTCATTGCTGACGCGGCGGATCGCTTCAGCAAGAATACCAGACATTGTCAGCTGTTTGACTTTACCGCTGGCAGCGATTTCCGGACGCAGAGGAATAGTGTCAGTCACAATCACTTCATCAATCACGGAATTCTTGATGTTTTCCAGCGCAGCACCTGAGAACACTGGGTGCGTCGCATAGGCAAACACGCGATTAGCACCATGCTGTTTCAGTGCTTCAGCGGCTTTACACAGCGTACCACCAGTATCAATCATGTCGTCAACGATAATACAATCACGGTCCTGAACGTCACCAATGATGTGCATTACCTGTGCCACATTGGCCTGAGGACGGCGCTTGTCGATGATAGCCAGATCAGTATCATCCAACAATTTGGCAATGGCACGGGCACGCACTACACCGCCGATATCGGGTGAAACAACAACCGGTGTTTCCAGGTTCTTGTCGAGCATGTCTTCCAACAATACTGGGCTACCGAAAACGTTATCCACGGGAACGTCAAAGAAGCCCTGGATCTGTTCGGCGTGTAAATCGCATGTCAGCACACGGTCCACACCAACGCTAGACAGAAAATCAGCAACCACTTTGGCAGTGATAGGCACACGGGCGCTACGAACACGACGATCCTGACGGGCGTATCCGAAATAAGGAACCACGGCTGTGATACGACCGGCAGAAGCACGGCGCAACGCATCTACCATCACGACCAGTTCCATCAGGTTGTCGTTGGTTGGTGCACAGGTGGATTGAATGATAAAGACATCAGCACCACGAACGTTTTCGTTGATCTGGACGCTGATTTCTCCATCGCTGAAACGGCCTACCGTGGCGTCTCCAAGTTTACAAAACAGACGGTCTGCTATCTTTTTAGCAAGACTGGGGGTAGCGTTCCCAGCAAAGAGCTTTATGTCGGGCACTTTAATGAACCTCGGGCGTTTGCATTATTGTGATCTGGAGGGACAGAGTGACAAGCTTTGCCCCTGAAGAAACTGTTCAGCACCGACTTAAGCGGTGCTGTAACGGCGATATATTCGTTCCTTTTGCCACAAATCCGCGGAATGTTTTAGGCATTTTCGCCAGACACTCCAGCGCTTGTTGCTGTGTTTCGAATTCCCCGAACACACAGGCGCCTGTTCCGGTCATTCTCGACGGGGCATATTCTAACAGCCACGCCAAGGCCTTGGCAACTTGCGGAAAGTTGTTACTGACGAGTGTTTGGCAGTCATTTTTCCAGTTTGCGGACAATAATTCATTCCAGGACAGTTTGGCGGTATCTCTTGGTAGATCCGGGTGTTGAAAGATTGCCGCAGTGGAAACATGGGCCTCCGGCGCTATCACCAGATACCAGTGTTCCGGAATATCAACGGCCACAAGTTTTTCACCCACGCCTTCAGCGAAAGCTGCATGTCCGTGAATAAAAATAGGCACATCAGCACCAAGTTTCAGACCTAATGCCGCGAGTTGTGGCTGGTCCAACCCTATTTGCCACAGCGCATTAAGTGCCACCAGGGTTGTGGCTGCGTCTGATGAGCCGCCACCCACACCGCCGCCCATCGGTAACTTTTTATCGAGCCAGATTTCTGCCCCCAGTTTGCTGGCTGACTGTTGTTGTAACAGTTTGGCGGCTTTGACAATCAGATTATCGTCATCAGCAATATTGGTGTTGAGATTGGAATGCAGGGTGATTTTGCCATCATTAGTGATTTTAAAATCGAGCAGATCGCCATAATCCAGAAACTGGAATAGGGTTTGTAATTCGTGATAGCCGTCTGCCCGACGACCATTAATATGCAGGAATAAATTGAGTTTGGCTGGGGCCGGCCAGCCTAACGAAAGTGATTGCGTCATGAGCGTTTGTTGTCCATTGGCACCTGCACACTGGTGAGTGCCTGCCATTGATTCAATTGAATTTTCAGTTTCAGTCCGCCCCGTTCTAAGCGCAGTAGACGTGGCACCATGGTGCCACTTTGAGCTTGCCAGCCCTGATATTGAATGCGCCATGGCGGGAATACACTGCTGTCGGTTAGTTGTAGTGGTCGATGATTAATATCGCGGCTGACCTGATAATCATCGGCCACGATCCCAAGCACCCACTCGGGCAATTTAGTTAAGGGAAATTGCCAATTGCTGAGGCGATTCAATAGTGCTTGTGGATCGTCGCCTTCATAGGTTTGGCCGTCTACTTCCAGCTTGGCATATCCCGCGCGGCTGCTAAGACTCATGACGCTGGTGCCTAACATGGTGGTGAGCTTGAGTTGATCACTCTCAGGGGTATGTAACCAGTAGAGATTGGTACTGAATTTCTCTTCGGGTGATATTACCGCGAGTTTGCCCTGTAATTCCCAGGCATTGGCGTCCTGAGGATTGGCAACTGTGGTTGCCACCCAGTTTTTATCAGTCAGACTGCTGCAGCCACTCACAAAAATGGCCCATATAAGCCACAACCACAGTGATGTGGTCGAACGATGGATTATGCGATTTGTGATGTTGGTCAAAATATTCGTCAATCATCAGCCATAAATGTTGGCCTATGATACGAGGGCTTTACCGTCAGACACAACTGGTGTGTGATTGCGGTTTTATCAGCAATCGCTGTTATAGCGCGGGTTGCCGCTGTTGAGCCTTTAATTGTCTGAAAAAATTAACCCTTTAGTCACTAATAAACCTTTATTCGGTTTTGTTAAGCGTATTCTGTTTTTAGTTGGGGCAATTCAGTAGAATGGCCGCATCTTAAGAAACGCCATGAGTCCAGAACGAGTCAGATGAGCCTTGTAGCAATTGGTATTAACCACAAAACTGCCACTGTTGACCTGCGTGAAAAAGTAGCCTTTGCCCCGGATAAGATCCATGAAGCCATGAGGAGCCTTGCTCAGCAAACCGCTTCTGGTGAGGCAGTGATCGTGTCAACGTGTAACCGCACTGAGTTGTATTGCAATACTCAGGATGTGTCTCGGGTAGTTTCCTGGCTGGAGCAGTACCATTCTTTAAATCATGAAGAAGTCGCTCCATGCCTATATGAATTTGAGGGCCAAAAGGCGGTACAGCATTTAATGCGCGTCGCTTCTGGTCTGGATTCCTTAGTTCTTGGTGAACCGCAGATCCTGGGGCAAGTTAAGCAGGCGTTCGTTAAAGCGAAAGAGTCCGGGACTGTGGCCATGACCATGGACCGTCTGTTCCAGAACACCTTCTCTGTCGCCAAGAAAGTCCGTACGGAAACCGAAATCGGTACCGCTGCAGTATCTGTAGCTTTTGCTGCGGTGAGCATGGCCAAACATATTTTCTCGTCCTTGGCGACCACTAAGGCCTTGTTGATTGGGGCCGGTGAAACCATTGAACTGGTTGCGCGTCACCTCAAGGAAAATGGCGTTGCCAGTATGGTAGTGGCAAACCGTACCTTGTCGCGCGCTGAAGCCATGTGTGAAGAGTTTGGTGCACAAGCCATCACCTTGGAACAGATACCAGATTTTCTCCCTAAAGCCGATATCGTGATATCCTCTACCGCCAGTCCGTTACCTATACTGGGTAAAGGCATGGTGGAAAAAGCGCTGAAGCAGCGCCGCCATCAACCTATGTTATTGGTTGATATTGCGGTTCCCCGTGATATTGAAGCAGAAGTTGCCGATCTGGATGCAGCTTATCTGTACACGGTTGATGATCTGCAAAGCATAGTGGAACAGAATATGGCCTCTCGACGTGAGGCCGCCGAGCAAGCGGAACTTATCGCCGAGGAGCAGTCACTGCAGTTTATGGAGTGGGTGCGCTCGCTGGGGTCCGTTGACAGCATTCGTGAATACCGTACCCACTGCATGGATATCAAAGACGAGTTGTTGGAAAGAGCGATGAATAAGTTGGGGCAGGGTGCCGACGCCGAAGAGGTGATTCGGGAACTGGCTAACCGCCTGACTAACCGTTTGATCCATGCACCGACACAGGCACTGACAGTGGCCAGTCGTCACGGAGATCTCAATGCACTTGGTCAGTTAAGAACCGCGCTCGGCTTAGACAAAGACTAAGGTTAATAGCTGAATGAAGGAATCCGTTATCCGCAAGCTGGAAGGTTTGCAGGAGCGTTATGAAGAAGTGCAAGCGCTGCTGAGTGAAGCAGACGTTATTAGCGATCAGGACCGGTTTCGTACCCTTTCCAAAGAATATTCGCAGTTGGAAGATGTGGTAAAAGGGTTCCGCAATTTTCAGCAGGCACAGGCTGATCTGCAAACCGCTGAAGAGATGTTGCAGGAAGATGACCCTGAGATGCGGGAAATGGCGCAGGAAGAGCTGAAAGCGGCCAAACTCAAATTGGAGCAGCTGGAAGGCGAATTGCAAATACTGCTGCTGCCTAAAGATCCCAATGACGATACCAACGCTTTCCTCGAAGTGCGTGCGGGCACCGGCGGTGATGAAGCCGCATTGTTTGCTGGCGACTTATTCCGCATGTATAGCCGGTACGCTGAAGCTCAGCGCTGGCAAGTTGAAGTGGTCAGCGCTAACGAAGGCGAACACGGTGGTTTTAAAGAAGTGATCGCCCGCGTTATTGGGGATGGCGTCTATGGTCGACTGAAGTTTGAGTCTGGTGGCCACCGGGTACAGCGTGTCCCTGAGACCGAATCGCAGGGGCGGGTGCATACGTCGGCTTGTACCGTCGCCGTCATGCACGAAGTGCCTGAGGCTCAGGCGGTAGAGATCAATCCTGCCGATATACGTATCGATACTTTCCGTTCATCTGGTGCGGGTGGTCAGCACGTAAACAAAACCGATTCCGCGATTCGTATCACCCATTTACCAACAGGCTTGGTCGTGGAGTGTCAGGACGAACGTTCGCAGCATAAGAATAAAGCGCGTGCGATGAGCGTTTTGGCGGCGCGACTGCAAGCGCGGGAAGATGAAAAGCGTGCGAGTGAAGAGGCATCTACTCGTCGTTCATTAGTCGGCAGCGGTGATCGTTCAGAACGTATTCGGACTTATAATTTCCCTCAGGGACGCGTCAGTGAACATCGAATTAACTTGACGTTGTACCGTCTTAATGAAGTGATGGAGGGCGATCTGGATCCGTTAATTGATCCATTGATCCAGGAGTATCAGGCAGATCAGTTGGCCGCGCTCTCCGAAGAATAAGGATTGAAGCTGTGACCCGAACCACGATTGCGGAAGCCCTGCAATGGGCTTCCTCTATGCTGTCAGCCACATCAGACTCTGCCCATGTGGACGCTGAGGCATTATTGCTACGCTGTCTAGGTAAAAATCGCAGTTTTATCTACGCCTGGCCTGAGCGCCAGCTTACCGAAGAGCAGTATAAACAGCTGCAGCAGATGGTGGCTCGTCGAGCACAAGGCGTACCTGTGGCGCACATTGTTGGCGAGCGGGAATTCTGGTCATTACCTTTCATTGTTAACGAGTCGACACTGATCCCGCGTCCGGATACTGAAATTCTGGTGGAAACGGCGCTGAACCTGCCGATGACAGACGATGCCGCTGTGCTGGATTTGGGGACGGGGACAGGTGCCATCGCATTAGCGTTGGCCCATGAACGCGGACAGTGGCGGATCACCGCAGTAGATAACGTTGGTGCTGCGGTCGAACTGGCAAAAGCCAATCGCGAAAACCTCAATTTACCACAGGTCGAAATCCTCAAAAGTGATTGGTTTGCTGAACTCGCCGGTCGTAAATTTCAGCTGATTGTGTCAAACCCGCCTTATATTGAAGAAAATGATGAGCATCTGGCGTTAGGCGATGTGCGCTTTGAACCGCGCAGTGCGTTGACCGCTGGGCAGCAGGGATTTGCCGCATTATTCCACATTGCAGAATATGCCCGAGACTATCTCGTGCCTGGTGGCTACCTGTTGTTGGAGCATGGTTTTACTCAGGGCAAACGCATGCGCGAGAAGCTTAACGAGCTAGGGTATCATCAAGTAGCCACGGTGCGGGATTTTGGTTCAAACGAGCGCTGCACTTTAGGTTTCTGGCCGGGTTAACGGCACTTCCTCTTGAAAAGTGGCGACATCGCCACCATCTGATCCCCTGTGGACTCCGCAATCAGACAATCGGTTTGGAGGCGGGCGAACCATAGGGTAAACTGACGCCTTCTTTGGGCATCGGCAGTTTACAAATGGATAATTTTTACAGTTTTTACTCGGGAATTAAGTACTTTCACTTGCTGATGATTGGCCTGAGCGTGATGTTTTTAAGCGTCCGTTTTGTGCTGAACCTGGGGCAGTCTGCATGGATGGATAAAAGGCTGTTAAAGGTGGCACCACATGTGATTGATACCTTGTTACTGCTTTCCGGTGTAGTGCTGTGTTTTATGATTAAGCAGTATCCGTTTGTTGATGCCTGGATGACTGAAAAATTGGGCGCAGTAGTGGCGTACATCATACTGGCTATGGCGGCGATGAAAAGCTCACGCGGTAAAATGTTCCGCATCTTTGCTTTTCTTGGCGCGTTGGGATGGCTGGTTTTCGCTGCTAAAGTGGCTTATATCAAACAGGCGGTATTTTTAGGTTAATGCAAAGATTTCCTTCGGATGACAAAGCGCTTTCCTTACCGGAAACCGCTTTTGAATTGTGTCAGTATCTGGGTTTCAGTGAAATCAAGCAGGTGCAATGGGCTTGGTATGAACTCTCGGGTGCCGTATTGAGTCGCTATCTTTTTGATGAAGAGCAGCGTTATGCGGCGCTTTTGAAGTGGTTTTATCAGGATTTAGGCTTTTGTGAAAAAGCAGAATATTTTTCACGGGAGGCCGCAGATCTTGGTCGTTGCCTGCAAAGTCGACAAGGCAACAGCACGACCCTTGCTACCGCATTGATGTTATTGGGGCGGGAGCTGGATCTGAAAACTGAGCTGATTTTGTTACCGGGTACCACAGTCATGTCCTGTCAGCTCGCAGGCGAAATCCACTATGTCGATCCCCTGACTGGCCAGTCATTGAATCGAGAGCAACTGCATGCGCTGGTGCGTGGTGAGCTAGGTAACTGGGCGCCGATGAAAGACAACTATCTGAAGCCTGCTTCTGCTAAACAGGTATTAACGCGGATGTTGCATGAGCTTAAAGCTGGCTGCATCATCGAACGCAAATTTGAATCCGCGATGGAATGCTGCAGTTTACTGCTTGATTGGTATCCAGATGACTTGAATCTGCATCGCGAGCGTGCATTTATTGCTCAGCAACTTGGGGCGATTCAGGTTGCTACTGCTGATCTTCAATACTTTATCGACAACAACCCGCATGATCCCATCGTGGAACTAGTGAAGATGCAATTGCAGGAACTGGGCGAAGAAACTCAGGTATTTCACTGATATCCAAAGGCAACAGAGCCGTTTACAATATGATATCGACACGGAATATGTTCATTACTTAGGGAGAGGCTCTGCCTTATGACGACCGCTCTGGTTACCAACGACGCAACGGCGCTGGGAATTTTGGCCGCCATACTGGGATTTGTGTTTTACACTAACAGCAGTAATCATCCATTCTGGCAAAAGTTTTACCGTTTTGTCCCTGCGTTACTGCTCTGCTATTTTTTGCCGTCTTTGCTGAATACTTTCGGCATTGTCGACGGTCATAGTTCCCAACTCTATTTTGTCGCTTCGCGCTATCTGCTCCCTGCGTGTTTGGTGCTGCTGATACTGAGTGTGGATCTGAAAGCTATTCTCAGCCTCGGTCCAAAAGCGTTGGTTATGTTCCTCACTGGTACACTTGGGATTGTGATTGGTGGCCCGGTAGCGCTGCTGCTGATGTCACTAGTGGATCCATCATTAACCGGCGGTCACGGCCCGGATGCGGTTTGGCGAGGTATGACGACCTTAGCCGGAAGCTGGATCGGTGGTGGTGCCAACCAGGCTGCCATGAAGGAAGTCTATGAGGTCGGCGGCAATATCTTTTCTGTGATGGTGACCGTGGACGTGATCGTCGCCAATATCTGGATGGCGGTGTTACTGTTTTTGGCATCCAACGCGAATACGATTGATGCCAAAACCGGTGCCGATACTCGAGCGATTGATGCCTTACGGCAGAAAGTGGAAAAGTATCATGCCGAAAATGCGCGCATCCCCAGTTTGCGCGATTTGATGCTGATTGTCGCCATCGGCTTTGGGGTAACCGGAATTGCCCATATGTGTGCTGACTGGCTGGCGCCTTTCTTCAGTGAACACTACCCTTGGACTGAAAAATACAGCCTGACCTCTTCGTTTTTCTGGCTGGTGGTCATTGTGACCACCATAGGCTTAGTCTTGTCATTTACACCGGTGCGGCATTTTGAAGCGGCAGGGGCTTCAAAAGTGGGTTCGGCATTTTTGTATGTGTTGGTGGCGACCATTGGCCTGCACATGGATGTGACTAAAATAATGGATACCCCGGAATATTTTTTATTAGGCATTATCTGGATGCTGGTCCATGCCGGGTTGATGCTGTTTGTGGCGAAACTTATTCGCGCTCCACTGTTTTATATGGCGGTAGGCAGTCAGGCCAATGTGGGGGGGGCGGCATCCGCACCAGTAGTAGCCGCTGCGTTCCATCCGGCACTGGCACCGGTAGGTGTGCTTTTGGCGGTATTCGGCTATGCGTTAGGTACTTACATGGCTTGGCTTTGTGGTCAGTTGCTGCAGTTCGTAGCAAACTGAGAACAGAATTTATGAACATTCAAGCGCTGCAACGGCAGCCATTGAGAGAGATGCGGTGATGACCATTAAAAACATCAAACTCGGCAATATTGAGATTGCTAACGACAAGCCTTTTGTATTGTTCGGCGGCATGAACGTGCTGGAATCAAGAGACCTGGCGTTGCAGATTGCAGAAACCTATGCAGAAATCACCCAGAAATTGGGGATTCCCTACGTATTTAAGGCGTCTTTTGACAAGGCAAACCGCTCCTCGATTAACTCCTATCGTGGCCCCGGTATGGAAGAGGGGTTGAAGATCTTTCAGGAGATTAAAGATACCTTTAACTTGCCGTTGATCACCGATGTGCATGAGCCTTATCAGTGTGCACCGGTGGCGGAAGTGGTCGATATTATTCAATTGCCAGCGTTTCTGGCACGGCAGACTGATCTGGTGGTTGCCATGGCCAAGACCGGCGCCATTATCAATGTGAAAAAGCCACAATTCCTGGCCCCTCATGAAATGCGCCACATCATTAAGAAATTCAACGAAGCGGGTAATGACGAAATCATGTTGTGTGAGCGTGGTAGCTGCTTTGGTTACAACAATCTGGTGGTGGACATGTTGGGCATGGATGAGATGAAGCAGACTGGCTACCCCGTTATCTTCGATGCTACACACGCCTTACAGCGGCCTGGTGGCCGTGCTGATTCTGCCGGAGGCCGTCGTGCACAAGCGACAGAACTGGCGCGCAGTGGCATGGCCTTAGGGCTTGCTGGGTTGTTTATTGAGGCACATCCTGATCCAGACAATGCCAAATGTGATGGTCCGTGTGCATTGCCACTGCATTTGCTGGAGGCCTATCTTCGCCAGATGAAGGCGGTTGATGATTTAGTGAAATCTTTCCCGGTGTTAGATACCAGTAAATAACTACCAGCTGCATTAACCTGTGATATGCTCAAATGCCCGGCAGTTGCCGGGCATTTTTGTGCCTTTTTCAAATTCTTGTCCGGATCAAATCATGTGGATTCTGTTTACCCTGATGGCTGCTTTTATGCAGGCATGGCGCAATGCTTTTCAAAGTCGGCTGAGTCGTGATGTCAAAATTGCCGGAGTGACATTGGCGCGGTTCCTATACGCCAGCCCACTGGCAGCACTTTATTTGGGGTTACTGTATCTGTGGCAACCGGCTCCGTGGCCGCAGTTATGGGGTTTGGGTGGTTTGTATATCTTAGGCGCAGCCTTGATGCAGATCCTCGCAACGGCACTAATGGTGAAGCTGTTTAAGCTGAAAAACTTTGCTGTCGGGGCGGGTTTGGCTAAAAGCGAAGCGCTGGTGGCGGCAATTTTAGGGACGCTGCTTTTTGGCACCCACTTAAGTTTGCTTGGTTGGATTGGCGTGCTCATTGGTGCTGCTGCGGTGTTCTTGATGAGCGCAGGCAACGGTTTGCGGAGTCTTTCGTGGTCTACTGTGTTGCTCGGGATTGCTTGTGGCAGCAGTTTTGCACTGACGTCGCTGTGGGTGCGTGAAGCCAGCCTACATTTAAATTTGCCTTTTCCGCATAGAGCGGCTTGGGTGTTATTGCTGGTGATCCTGACCCAAACCTTGTTGTTGCTACTTTGGTTATGGCTGGCGGATCGCGCAACCTTGCGTGCACTATGGCAGCGGCCAAAGCTGACCATTGCCACTAGCGTCAGCAGTTTTATGGGATCGCTGGGCTGGTTCAGTGCGATGTCACTGACGGCGGTACCTTATGTAAAAACGCTTGGTCAGGTGGAAGTGTTTTTTATGATGTTTATCTCTTACTTCTGGCTTAAGGAAAAAGTCAAAGTGAAGGATATTGGCGGCCTGTTACTGATAGCTTTGGCCGCCATTTTGGTGCTGTGGAGCTAATCTATTTGATGGCGACCGGGTCAAGTCCAGCATGACGAATGCTGTTGATAACATAAGGTGTGTCAGAAGAAAGGTAGCTGATTAACGCCGCAGCTTCTCGCGGGTGCCCGCTGATTTAGGTTACACCAGAAGAAAATGTAGTGACCTTTTGGAATTTATCGGGGATCGGGCCAACGAGTTCGACACCTTGGATTGGTAAGATCTCACTAATTTGCTGAAACCCAATTTCCAGTTGTCCATCGGCAACCAAACTGGCGACTCGTTTACTTAATACGCGGGTACTTTTAGGCTCGATCATTTGCCACAGGCCCATTTTAGGCCAGAGTTTGGTAGACAAGTATGTGCCACTAGCACTGGCGGAATAACCAATAGTCTTGGCATCATGCAGTACTTTAATAAAGTTTTCTGGAGTGCTGATATCGGGTATAGCGGTTCCTGCCTTAACACACATGCCAATACGTGAACGAACTAAATCTTTACGGCTATCAGGGGTAACAAAGCCCTTATTTGTAAGTTTATCCAGCGAGCTTCGGGACAGGATTAACACATCAAATTGTTCGCCACGTTTGAGTCGTTCAGGAATTGAGTCCACGGCACCACCGGAAGATGAACCGTAAGATATCTCAATGTCCAGTCCAGTATCTTTTTCTAGTTGCGGCTCCATAGCCGTTAACGTTCCGGCAAATCCTCCGGAGGTGATCACTTTGAGCTTTACAGCAGCTTCAGCAGCATAACTACCAAGACTGAGTATCGCTGCCAACAACACCGGTCCTAAACGATAAAAAATACCTTTCATAGTGTCATCCTTTGTGATTTAAGATGCGGTCCGCCGAAGCGGACCGCGGAGCAGGCACCGTAGTGCCTATTGGGACGTTATTTCTTCAAAGCGTTTGCAGCAGCGTTTTCACCGGCAATTTTGCCAAATACCACAGTGTCGGCGATAGCGTTACCACCTAAGCGGTTGTAGCCATGTACACCACCGGTAACTTCACCAGCAGCATATAGCCCTTTGATTGGCCAGCTTTGCAGATCAAGTACTTCTGCTTTTGTATCAATGGCAACTCCCCCCATGGTGTGATGGATACCTGGGGCTACTTTTACTGCATAATAAGGAGGTTGAGTGACATTCAATGGCATATCTTGACGATGGAACGCCTTATCATCGCCAGTTTTTTGATATTGGTTGTAGTCGCCAATAGTGCTAGCCAACAACTTGCTGTCCATACCGGTTAGCTTTGCCAAACCATCAATAGTATCAGCAGTTTTCAGCATGCCGAGATGGTCATAACCGCGTACCATTTTAGCTTTTTTATACAGTTGATTATCAAATACCAGCCAAGCAAATTTACCTGGTTGTTTAAGAATGGCATCGGAAGCACGGTCGCGAGTAGCTAATTCACTGATGAAGCGCTGTCCTTTAGCATTGACCATGATAGCACCTACTCCACGAACTGTTTCCGAGATCAGTATACGGCTATCTACCCCAATTGTTGGGTGAGCTTGGATCCAGTCAATATCGGTCATACTGGCACCGATTTCTTTGGCCATATTGATGCCATCACCGGTAGCGGTAATGTTGTTGGAACTGGTCATTCCCTTAAAGGTTGGTCGGTAGTAGGCGATCATCTCTTTGTTGTAGCCGTAGCCGCCAGTAGTTAATACCACTGATTTGGCACTTAGCATGTAATAACCGCTATGTTTTCCATGCACAACTACACCAACAATCTGGTGATCGTCGTTGAGTACCAGTTTTTCTGCACAAGAGTTCAGACGAGTTTCTACGCCATATTTGTCTGCGGCTTTACGCAATGCTTGTATAATGGTTGGGCCTGCACTGCGGCCATCTGCTGGACGGTGTGTACGGTCAACACGGGCACCACCAGAGCGTTTAAGGTCATCCATGTTGACGCCCAAAGACTCCAGCCATTTCACCCCCGCTGCAGATTGTTCTGCAAGAATTTCTACCAATTTAGGATCATTGGCATAGCGGCCTCCTTTCATGGTGTCTTCAACAAACCATTCCACTTTATCTTCTACATGGTGGGCTTTCTGTTGCGGAGTCCCAACGGCATTCATACCACCAGCAGCCAACATCGAGTTGCCACCACTAAAAGGTGCTTTTTCCACGAGGATGACCTTGGCGCCCGCTTGTTTAGCGGCAATGGCAGCGTTATAGCCAGCACTCCCCGCACCGATAATGACTACGTCAGTACTTTCTACTGGTCCTTTGGCTATTGCTTGCTGAATTTTTTGTTGATCCCATTTTGCATCCCAGGCTTCTTTTTTCTTGGCATCGTTAAATGGAATCTTTAGGTCAAAAGAGTGGCATTCATTACAATAAACTTTGGACTGCTCATGGCCCTTATGGCAACTTGTACAATTGATATCACCAAGATGTGAATCGTGTGGATCAATCTTCAATTTTGGATTTTTCAGAGCTGCATAATCACCATGACAGCTCTTACATTGTGTATTGATATAGTTTTCACTGTCATCAGCAACTTTTCCAGGAGTTTGATGACAGGTTTTACACCCATCACCTTTGTCTTTGTGAAAGGATGCTAAATCATTTGCATTGGCTTCGGCATTATTGACACCGACCAAGCATGCTAGGATCAACCCACTTAATACTGCAAATTTCATGATGTTCCTTTTTATTGTGTAGATAATCACTGCTATATAGCGTGCCGGTTGTTTGTAGATAAAAATTTGAATTAGATCTTGTTCGTATTTTATTTATTTTTAATTTAAATCCATTTAAAAAATTTTTAACTCATATTTAAATTTTATTTAATAATGTTTTTGAAATTATTAATTCTTATATTTGTCTGCTTAATTGTGATCTGGTTGCAATTCCTTCTATGCATAATTTTTTTATTCTTTGCTGCGATTTTTATAACTTATTATGGGAATGGTTCATAATGAAAAAAACAATGTTAGCTCTTAGCCTTATTGCCGCTGCTGTACCAGTTAGCAGCGCTTTTGCCAGTGATGCTCAATTTTATGGCCGTGCTTGGCTGGGTTTAACTAATTCAGATAATGGAGTGTTGGCCAATCGCAAAGAAAATGGTACACAGCTTGAAAATTTTGCATCATTTTTAGGACTTAAGGGAGATGAAAAATTAAGCGATAACTTAAAGGTTATTTATGTCGCAGAATTTGGTACTGAAGGTTATTACGACACTTCTGAATTATTTACACCAAGAAATACATATATCGGTGTGGCGGGGAATTTAGGTTCTATTGTATTTGGACGCAATGATACAGTATTTAAAAAGACTGAAGGTAAAGTT
This sequence comes from Shewanella sp. A32, assembly GCF_029167175.1. Taxonomy (NCBI): domain Bacteria; kingdom Pseudomonadati; phylum Pseudomonadota; class Gammaproteobacteria; order Alteromonadales; family Shewanellaceae; genus Shewanella; species Shewanella sp. A32. The sequence goes on along the minus strand of NZ_JARFTS010000005.1, from coordinate 114,861 downwards.
GATTTATTTAATATTACTTCAGCAGATATGGCAAAATTGATTTCAGGTAATGATCGTCTAGGTGATTCTGTTACTTATTACTCGCCAAAATTATCTGGTATTCAATTTGGGTCAAGCTATCAGTTTGCCGATAACACAAGTAGTAGCTCAGGTAATTATGCGGTCAGTGCGACTATCGGTGATAGTCGTTTGAAAAAAGACAACTACTATGTGGCAGTTGCCTATGCCGATGGTTTAAATCAGTTAGATGCTTATCGTGTCGTTGGTGGGACCAAGCTGGCAGGTATCCATTGGGGAGCGCTGGTTCAGCATGCTAAATCAGATAAATATGAAAATCTTAGTGGTAACAGCTACCTGTTAAGTGCGGCCTTACCTTTCGATCAATATCAGCTGAAATTACAGTATCTCTATGACAAAGCGGGACTAGGTAAAATTACCGGTAACCTAGCAGATAAGAGTAGCGTTACAGATACCAACAGTTATTTGGTTTCATGCGGGCTGGATTATTCTGCCTCTAAAGCAACCACAATTGGGGTTATTGCCAGTTATCTCAATGGAAATGTTACTGACAAGAATGGTTATCAAGACTATGACGATACTCAGTTTACTGTCTATTTGAAGCAGCTTTTTTAAGTTATAAAAGTGTTGTTTTTTAGGGGGTAGATGCATTCGTCGCATTGATCAAGGTTTGTCGGCAGATTTACAGGTAGGATCTGTCGACAAACAAATGTGGAAATGACTCATGAAAGTCACGTTAAAGCAGTTGCTAGTTTTTAAAACTATTTATCAAGAGGGGCAGATATCAAAAGCCGCCAAGCAACTGCATATGTCGGTTCCAGCAGTAAGCATGGCATTAAAAGAGTTGGAAAGCGTACTAGAGAGTCGCTTATTTCAGCGCACAGGAAGTGGTTTACAGCTTAATGGCCAAGGTGAACTGTTGTTGCCATATGCAAATGAAATGCTGACAACGGGAGAGAAAATGGAGCAAGTTTTCTCTGCTTCTGCATCTGGTGTCAGCGGAACATTGACCATTGGCGCCTGTAAGACGGCGGGTAACTACGCGCTTTCAAGGTTGTTGCCGGTATTTCATAAGCGGTTTCCATCTACACAACTGCGTTTAGTGATTAAAGATTCTAATAGTGTTGAACGAATGCTAGTAGAGCGCGAAGTTGATCTTGCGTTTGTTGATGCCAAGCCAAGTTTACCATCAATTGCGAGTGCGTTTTGGCTGAAAGATCGTATCTGTATTGTCTGCGGTGCAGCTAATCCATTGGCTCATAAGGTAATGACTACTGAGTTATTATCCCAGCAGGTTTGGTACCTTGATGAATCTGCCACTGTATCCCGTGTACGAGCAATTCAGCTGTTACACAGTTGCGGTATCGTGCCTTCGCAAAATATTACCATGACAACACTTGGCGCGATAAAAAGAGCGACTGCAACTGGTTATGGTGTCAGCGTATTGCCTTATATGGCTATTGACGCAGAACTTGCGCGAGGTGATTTAGTTGAGTTGTCACTCGACGGATGGGACTTTGAACGAAATTATTGGATGATTTGTCGGGCAGATGGACAGGTATCTCCGGTAAGCTGCAATTTTAAGGCGTTTGCTGTCGATAATTCAGATAATCTTCGCCAGTTATGTTAAAAATCACAACTGATTATCAGCTATTCGGCATTCTTAGCGTGATCCTTGGTGTTATCTTTTACACTTCAGGGATCAAGCGTCGATTTTTCATTACGTTATACAAAGTTATGCCAGTGATGGTGGCGTGCTATTTTCTGCCGTCACTCCTTAACACCTTCCATTTGATCCAGATAGAGAATTCTCAGTTGATCTATTTGGTGCGCGATTATTTAATGCCCTCCTGTCTTTGTCTCTTACTCTTAGGATTGGATATTCGCGCCGTTATTAGTAGCGGTGGTAAGTTATTTCTTTTGTTTCTGATTGGCAGTCTCGGGGTGTTTATTGGTGGGCCACTGGCATTGCTATTTGTCACTCATTTTTCCCCGTCAATGTTACTGGATCATGGCAGCAATAGTCTTTGGCGAGGCATGGCAACGTTGGCTGGAAACTGGGTGGGCGGTACCGCTAATCAAATGGCTATCAAACAGTTATTTAACGTAGGCGACAATATTTTTGGCGTTTTTGTTACCGTAAACGTCTTGTTGTCCGGGATTTGGATGTCGTTACTATTGTTTCTGGCACCTCACGAACCTCAAATTAATCGTTGGTTGGGCAGTCGTTCCCCAGCAATATTAACAAATACTGTCGCTCCGGCAGAACGTTTGCCCGACTTACGTCACCTGATGCTATTGATATGTCTGCCTTTGGTTCTAAGTGGTTTGGCTCACGCATGCTCTGGCTGGCTGGCAACATGGTGTTCCACTCTTTGGCCTGGGGCTTCTCAATATCAGCTACATTTGCCGTTTTTATGGAGAATTGTGTTAATCACCACTGGCAGCGTGATGTTGTCACTTAGCCCTGCGAGAAAACTTGCGATGTATGGCGCTGATAAAATAGGTACCGTATGTTTGTATTTTATGTTGGCAATTATGGGGTTAAAGATGAATATTGCCATGTTGCTATCATTGCCGTGGTATTTTGTGATAGGCGCTGTTTGGTTATTTATTCACATAATACTGATGTTGTTCGCAACTTGGCGTTTGCGCCTACCTTTCAGTTACATGGCTATCGCTAGCCAGTGTAATCTCGGTGGTGCAGCATCTGCACCTGTGGTGGCAAGTGCCTACAATAAAGCTTTGGTACCCTTGGCGGTTTTGATTGCAGTGTTTGGTTATGCTTGGGCGAATTTTGTTGCTTGGGCATGTGGACAATGGTTACAACGCATCAGCTAAGTGAGATAGCTGTTTAATCTTTTGGGTCAGCAACTGGTTCATTGGCGCCTCAATTCCATGCTGTTGGGCCAATTGCACGAGGTAGCCATTAATGGCATCAATCTCTGTCGGGCGACCATGTTGCAGATCTTGCTGCATGGAGGAATAGTTCTTGGCGGTGAGTTCGATAACCTTGTTCACTCGCAGCAGCAACTTGTCACAATGAAGTGATATCCCTTCCAAGTGAGCAATACTAACCAGCTCATTAATAACCATTTTGATGGTTTGTTGGTAGCGCTCCGCTGCTAGTGTGCCGTTTGGCACGTTATCAATCGCCGTTAGTGGGTTAATGGCAGCATTAACGGCCAGTTTTTCCCACAGCGCCTGCAAAATATCATCACACCACTCACTGTCAGGAATGGCTTTCAACAATAAAAGTTTTAATGGGGCTGACATCATGGGCCCGGCAATTGGGCCGAATTGTGTTAATCCTTTCCCGGTATGACGTATTTGTTGCGGGGTTTGCCTGAGTGCGCCTTGGCTGGTGGTACCGAGCGAAAGACCTCTACCATTGAGCAGCGGAATGATTTTACTGTGGGAGCCCAGCCCGTTGTGCAACAGCAGCACATGACAACTTAATGGCAGCTTAGGAAGTAATTCCGGCAATACCGTTGGAACTTGATAAGCTTTGAGCGTCACTATCAGTAGCTCAATTTCGCTGAATGCCTGGTTATCAGCGGTGGTGGACAGCCACTGAAAGGTATGCGCGCGGCGTTGCTGATCTGACTCAATATGATACGTGTCCTGTCCACGGCACGGTGTATGCTCCGGCCGCACTAGCAATAACGGAAACTCTCCGCAATCTGCCAATTGATGCGCGAGTAACTGACCGATTGCGCCAGCGCCTAAAATCGCTATTCTCATGCCTTGTTGCTCGATTGTCGCCTCTTACGCAAACCGCGCCAGCTTCCAAGTAGCAGATAGAATAGAGCGACCCCTGCCATATCGGCCATAAAATCTTTTACGTCGCAACTGCGGTAAGGCAGAAAGTATTGCACTGCTTCAATAATGAATCCGTAACACGCGAGTTCCAGTACAATCCAGTACCAGCGCGGACGGTAGGCCAGATAAGCTAGCCACGCCAGCAGGAAGAAGCTACCAACATGACCAACTTTGTCGATATTCGGGATATTCTGCGGATAACTGGGCTTGGAAAAAACCAGATAATTGATCAACAGTACTGCGGCCAGTAATGCTACCCGGAAAACTAGCTGTTTCTTAATCACATTCACTTCGGCGTCAGGGAAAATCTGCTCTCCATAATATGCAAAAGTACCTTAGGCTGTCATCCGTAAACACACTTCAGTTCAGCTGATCTTCAACATGCAGTAAACTCACAGACAGAATTAAGCCATGGTAAAGAAAAATTATGCCTTCATTTGATATTGTTTCTGAAGTAAATGCCGTTGAACTGCGTAATGCAACCGATAATAGCCGCCGTGAGCTGGATTCACGCTTTGATTTCCGTGGCGTGGAATACGATGTGGAGCTGAAGGATTTTGTCATAACGCTCTCATCAGAATCTGATTTTCAGTGTAAGCAAATGGTCGATATCCTGCGGACTCAGCTAAGTAAACGCAATGTGGATCCGAAGGCGATGGAGGTCGATGAAAAAATTATCCACACCGGAAAAACCTTTGCGTTGAAAGTACGCTTTAAGCAGGGCGTTGAGACTGAAACGGCCAAAAAGCTGGTGAAGCTCATCAAGGACAGCAAGCTAAAGGTCCAAGCCCAAATTCAGGGCGATTCCGTGCGGGTAACGGGCAAGAAGCGTGATGATTTACAAGCGGTAATGGCGCTAGCCCGAAATGCGGAGCTAGGACAGCCGTTCCAGTTCAACAACTTTCGTGATTAATCTTTATGGCTGTTCAGAGGCTTTGTCGTCTGCTGTAACTGTCTCCGCTAGCGCTGGTGGTTTGCGATCCACAAGTTTGATGAGCAGCAATACTGGTAAGCCAATAATGCTGGCACTGACAAAGAAATTTACATAGCCAAAGGCGTTAACCCATTCACCGGAGAATCCGGCGATGAATTTGGGAAATAACAGCATGATCGACGAAAGCAGCGCATATTGTGTCGCGCTGTAACCGGCCCCCGTTAGCCCTGATAAATAAGCGATAAATGCCGCTGTCGCAATACCACCACTGAAGTTGTCGGCAGAGATGGCCACCGTCAACAGCGGCACGTTATAGCCAACATAGGCTTGGAGGGCGAACAGCAGGTTAGTCGTAGCGACCAGAAACGCGCCAATGTAGAGGATTTTCATGGTGCCATAGCGGGCGACCAATAAGCCGCCAACACCGGAGCCTATCAGCGTCATAATCAGCCCGTAGACCTTGCTGAGGGTGGCAATCTCCTCTTTGGAAAATCCCATATCGACATAGAACACGTTAGCCATAATGCCCATCACTATGTCTGAGATGCGATAACAGGAAATCAGTAGCAATATGACAATGGCATGCGTGCCATAGCGACGGAAAAAATCAATGAATGGCAAGGCCACTGCGGCATAGAGCCAGGCAAGTAGCCCGGCAACCGGGCGTGAATGTTGTTGACGTAGGTGTTGCTTCATCCGAATTTCTTCACCACAGGCATCGCGTACATCTACGCAAGGTTCACTGGCAAAGAAGCTGGTGATGAGCCCGATTAACATCAACCCTGCCATCGCTAAGTAGGCCGTTTGCCAGCTATTAAGATCATAACCTTCAGGATTAGGTGAGATCCAGGCGGCAATGGTCAGTGCGCCAGCGGTCGCAATAATCATGGCACTGCGATAACCGACCTGATATGCCGCGGCTAGCGCGGCTTGCATACCTTCCGGGGCCGATTCAATGCGAAAGGCATCGATGACAATATCCTGAGTGGCGGAGGAAAATGCCACCAGTGCTGCAAATAGTGCTAAGTGCGTAAGGTCGCTACGAGGATCGCTGGCGGCCATGCCAAGAATGGCCATTATCAAGAGTGACTGCGAAAAGATCATCCAACCACGGCGGCGCCCGAAATAGTGACTGAGAAAGGGGAGCGGCATGCGATCAACTAACGGCGACCAAGCCCATTTAAACGCATACATCAGAGCAATCCAGCTGAAATAGCCAATTTCTGCGCGATCAACTCCTGCTTCTCGTAACCAGAATGACAGCGTGGAAAACACTAACATTAGTGGCAGTCCGGATGAAAAGCCAAGTAATAGCAATACCAATACCCGCCGATGCAGATAGATGCCAAAGGTATTTTTTAACGTAGATAGATGGCTTTTAGACATGACACGACAGCTGGAGAGGAAAGTCCCTAGCTTAAAAGTCTGGCGAAGTGACTGCAAGCAACAAGCGGCTTAATTACGCCGCTTGTATAGAAAAATGCGAAGCACTTGTTGGCTCAGGCCGCAGGACGAACACCTTGGCATCCTTGTGGATATAGGCCTTCGCCATCAAGAAAATCACAACATTGCTGCAGTTGTTTACGCAAATACTGATTGCCTCGTAACGCCCATTCAGGCCATTTATCGAAACTATAGAGCAGAAACCAAAAGACTTTTTCAATATCAGATTGCGCTTCGCCTTGTAGACGAAGCGTAAACCATTCTTCGAGGGTATCCCACAGATATAGTCGGAGTTCTGATAGTGGAAGTTGTTGTTGATAAAAGGCTTTTCCATAATTGGCCAATTGTGGTGCCTTTAACCGGATGAAGTCATCCGTTGTCATCAATCCTTCTCCTGAAGATTATTTTTGTTCTTAGTATAGTCACTGCTCCGAGCAGTGTAGCCCCAGATCAATTTGCTGGGAGCAATGTCGCCTTTTTCAGAATAATGGGCGTTAACGGCACATCTTCCCATTGCAATGCAGTATTCGGTCCAGTAGGTGCCTGTGCCATTTTTTGCAGCACCTCAAGCCCTTCGCTAACTTTACCAAAAACTGCATATCCCCAGTGTTTCGAGGAAGGGTCGAGCTTAGTATTGTCCGCCACATTGAAGTAAAACTGCCGCGTAGCCGTATGTGGATCTTTCTCCCGAGCCATGCCGATAGTACCTAACGTGTTGGATAGGCCATTACCCGACTCATTAACAATTGGCTTATCTTCCCGCAATGTCTTGAGCTGTGGATCATAACCTCCACCTTGAACAACAAAGTCTTTGATAATTCGGTGGAATACAGTGTTGTTATAATCGCCTCTTACCACATAAGTCAGAAAATTATCCACCGTGATAGGGGCCCGGCTACGGTCAAGATCTACCACAATTTTGCCCATTGTGGTGTCCAACTCCACGCGAGGAAACAGATTGTCTTTTTGAATGTCGAGCGCCAGTGCTAACTGACTGCACAGCAACAACGGCAAAACAATAATCCAACGGGTCATGGTGGTTTCCTTTTTAATGTTACTTCGCTTGTTTCAGAAACTGATTCAGCTCGGGATCGTTAATAATTTCCCCGGATAATTGGGTCAAAAGCTTATTAATATCCAGTTCCAACGTTGCAAAATCCGCACTGAAGGGGCCTTTTAATCGGCTGGTAGCGGAATAGCGTTTACTAAACGTGTGGCTGCTATTGCTGGCCTGCACACTAATAGCCAAATTGGTGATGGCCTCAAACCCCAACATGGAGTTCTCAACATCTGTCTGCAACTGCTCTAGACGCATATCTAATGTAGTGCCGCTGGCGGGGTCTATCTGATAACCGGCACTGGCAAAGCCTTTGCGGAAGAGTTGTTCAGTTACGCTACGCATATCTTGAAAAGTCCCCACCAACCGTTGCGGCTTGGTATCGACATAACGCACGACGTAATTTACGGTTCGCAGATCACTCGCTGTCAGCGCTAGTGGTGTTAGCTGGCTGGTTTGTACCTGCACTTGCGGCTGTTCCGGTCCCAGTGCAATTTTGTCAGGAGAGTGACTGGCACAACCCATCAGCAACGTGCTGACAGCCAGAAAGGTGACAATAATTTTCATTTTAACGGGTCATCCATTAAGACACAGGCGAACAGCATAACAGATTTCAGACATTGCTGAAGCACGGATGAACTGCTGGATTGATTGTGCTCTTTTCATGCTGGCGGTCCCGCGTTAGAGTGGCAGGGGCGTATAGTCAGTAACAGAGGTGGTACTGATGTGGACTGAAGAATCTTCCCCGGTTAAAAACCCTGCGAGCGGGGTTTTTACTCGTGAAGCACCGCCGACGCTCGTCGTGGGTGGTATGCCGGTATATGGGCATTTCGATGGTATGGTGCACTCGTTGGGGTTAAGAAATTTTCGCCTGACGGACGAAATGGATCGTCCCTTGTCTGGCTTGCAACAACGTATGCAATTCCGGCAACAGGAGTTTGTGTCGATTCATAGTCGTCGCTACATGTTGGGACTAGGCTTGATGGCTTCGGGCTTTGCTAACAGCGGCTTTTGTTATTTATACGATTTAGTGTCCGGCAAGCTGTACCACCAGCAATGGCAATGGCCTTTATCATTATCTGAAAATTTGGCCCACTCTCCCTGGCAGGGAACTAGCAGTGCCAAGGGCATCAAGATTAAACGAGAAAATGGCCTCTGGCATTTGACGTTGGCGTTATCAGTGCAGGGAGTAGAGATTTCTGCACAACTGTCTCTGGAACCTAGTGCGCTGAGTCTGCCAATGACTTTGTGTTGCCCCAATGGGTATAACGGCTGGGGTTATGCGCAGCAACACAGCGGTTTGAAACTCAAAGGCGCACTGTCTATTAATCACGAACCTCAGCCGTTGTCACGGGCTATGGGGGGCTACGGTTTTTGGGCGGGCTATGCGTCTGGACAAAACCGCTGGCGTTGGGCGTGCATTAATGGTGAACCTAATGGGGTTCCGATAGCATTAAATCTTGCCTGTGGCATTAATGACACCGGGTCCTGTCAGAATGTGTTGTGGCAGGACGGCGCACGTCATCTACTGACCCCCGTTCACTTTAATGTGGATCATCGCCCGGCTAGAGAAGGTCGCTGGCGGATCTGGTCTGAACGGGAAGAACTGGACCTATGGTTTACGCCTACTAACCATGTTCAGCATCGCCAAAAAGGGTTACGTACTCGCGTATTACGTCGTCATTATATGGGGGTGTTTGATGGCTGGGTTCGTGATGGTTCTGGGCAACAACAGCCAATCAAACAACAACTAGGTATCGCGGAAGACTTTTTTGCGCGCTGGTAATAATGCCGACCTCGTGAGCTTGACCACACACTTAGTTAAGCTGATTTTTTTGTGCCAAATTGGACATTATGGAGTATCCAATGAAGCTATTTATTTTTGACCACTGTCCGTATTGTGTCAGAGCCATGATGGTGACTGGACTTAAGCAGCTGGACGTTGAATGGGTTTATTTGCAAAACCAGGATGTGCAGGCACGGTTGGATAAAGTGGGAGCCAATCTGGTGCCAATTCTGCAAAAGCCTGATGGTAGTTATATGGCTGAGAGTCTTGATATTGTAGCTTTCCTCGATAAGCTTGAAGGTGCCCCTGTTTTACTGCCAGCAACACAACAGGAAGTGATTCAAAATTATCTTAAGGAATCATCCTATAGCACCAGCCGATTGCTGTTCCCACGAAATGTGAGGTTAGGATTACCGGAGTTTTCTAGTGCAGAAGCTATCGACTGGTTTACTCAAAATAAAACCGCGTTAATTGGTATGAGTTTCGAAGACGCGTTTGCTAATACTCAGACCTACTTACAAGGCTTGTATCAGTGCTGGTCGATGCTTGACGATGTTATCTTGCCGTCGGCCAGAGACAATCAGCTGAGTTATGACGACATTATTCTGTTTCCCGGACTACGCAATTTAACCATGGTGAAAGGGATAACCTTTAGCCCGCGTATGGTTAAGTATCTTGAGGAAGTGACCTCACTGACTAAGGTGCAGTGCTATACCAACATTGCCGTCTGACCGCCGCATTAAAAAAAGAGGCAGTATTCACTGCCTCTGTGTTATTAACGTTCCTTTTGGCGAACACCGTTATTGCTGTGTGTTCTCGATGAATTCTGAAAAGATCGAGACGGCTGTTCCTGGTGTTCTAGCCGATTAACCGGTTGACTTCGCTGCTGGGTCTGCGATTTGATTTCAGCCCTTGGTTGTTGCGCCCTTGTTGGCGTTACCGATTTGGTCGGCGCTATTTGCCGTTGTGGTTGCGCCTGATTGTGCTGGCGCTTGGCATTGTTACCGACAAAGTTAACGGTAGATGGCTGTTGTGGCTTAGCAATGCGATTGTTATTGCGCTGCTCCACTGCCAAGTTATTGCGATCGCGGTTTTGTTGCGTCCGAATCGCTGGTCTTTCTTTGTTAGTATTTAATGGCTTGTGTTCCGCTTTAGGACTTTCAGCTTTATGCGGTACACCTGTCTGCCCGGTAACTTTATTGCCATTGTGCTGGTAGTCTTGCGTGCGTTTCACTCCTTTATCCGTTGAGTGCTGCGGGCGATTTTGCAAAGAGTGCTGAACCTGCTCAAAACGGTTATTGTCGCGATCACGCCGATAGGCTGGCTCATATCGCTGCTGCAGGGGTTCATGCTGGTAACGCACACCTCGACGGTGTTCTGGACGATGAACCCAACGCTGGCCGCCACTGCTAATGGAAGTACGGTGCGGCACATACCGGTAGTGATTATGACCATAATCTACCCATACACTGCGCTCATGCCAGCGGAAGGTGCTGAAGAAAAAGTTGAACGAGATCCGAATACCCCCGTTATACCAGTAGAACAGGGTATGTGGAGCGATGACATAACCCGGAAATGGATCCCAGTAAAAGGGAGGGTAAGCGCTCCAGCGCCAAGTACCATAGATAATCCGAGGATCGTAATAGGGCACCCAAATGACTTGAGGATCGGCCGGAACGATAATAATGCGGTCGTTTTCCCGTGATGCCTGGATTTGCGCTACGTTTTTTAGATTGTCGGCATCATAGGCGGCCTGACGCAAATCCTGGATGCTATCCATCACCCGACCTTCATCGGCGACGAATGCTTCACCTAAATCAGAGGTCCAATTCAGATCCTGACTCATTTTGTTCAGAATATTGGGAAATGCCAACAACGCAACAACGCTGGGATCCCAGCCCTGCTTTGCCCCTTCAGTTGTCAGGCGATTATTACTCCAGTCGCTATGTTGTGTGCGCCAGCGTTGGGCTTCAACAACTTCAAGTGGATAGCTGCTGGCAATGAGCACATGGGTTAATAGGGTGTCTGGATACAAGGCGATAGGTGCCAACATTTGAGCTAACTGCGCATCACTATAGTATTTGCTGTTAACTTCCTCGGCACTCATCGCGCTATTGCTGTAGCCAACGACGGTGATTGCCAACATGAGTGGCAATGCTAAACGCGTTATGATGCGTTTTGCATATTGGCTGAGAGTGTTCATATCTGCCTCCGCTTTCAAGCCCGGAATGGCGAGTCCGCCATACTTTTCCGTTGTTGTGTTACAGCTTATAAAACACAAGATGAACATAAGCTGAAAGCCAATTTAGGTTATACCTCTGCCTGTCGATAATGTGGGAGGGTGACGCTAAACCGTGCTCCACCAAGGGTGGGTGAGGTGTCTATCTGCCAGCTACCCTGATAACTGTGCAGTAAATCTTTTACTATCGCCAATCCGATACCATGTCCTTGTTTATAAGTATCGGCGCGAACGCCACGTTGAAAAATCCGTTCACGTTGTTGGGCATCGACCCCTGAACCATCATCCTCGACCAGCAGCCTTAAACATTGCTTATCACTGACGATCGATACCGTTAGCTGATTTTTTGCCGCTTTAAAAGCATTATCGAGCAGATTTCCGAGGATCTCACTAAAATCAGCCTCGTCACCAAAAAATAGTGCCTCGTCGTCTGTGTGAAGATTTACCTGCAAGGACTTCTGCTGATGAATTTTCTTGAGCGTTCGCAATAATTTTTCTGCCAAAGGCGCCACATTCACACTCCGATACCAGGCGGAATTGCCTGCCGCCTGTGCGCGTTTGAGCTGGTGGCTGATATTGGTATTGATATTATTGATTGGCTCCTGTGCTTCTGCTGGCAATGATTTGATACTACTGAGGACTGCTAGCGGTGTCTTCAGACTATGGGCCAAATCAGATAAGGCGTTGCGATAACGTTGACGTTGATTTAACTCATTACTGATTAATGTGTTGAGTTGTTTAGCTACTTGCTCCAACTCAAGCGGGTAATGGCTGCCAAGACGTTGCTGTTTTCCCTGTTGTACGGCCAGCAGTTCGCTGCGAAAGCGCGCAAGTGGTTTTAGGGTCCACCATAACCAGCCGCCTTGGATCAACAGTAATGCCAGCATCAGTAATGCCAGCCAGCGCCAAAGTTGATGCCGGAACTCTTGTTGTGTCGCTTCAAAACTGTTGGTGGATTTCAATATGTGCACACAGAATGGAAGATCGCTCCCACCGGGAGAGGCAGATGCAAAACTCGCACTGAAACTCAAAATAAAATGAGGCTTGCCATTTAACATGATTTCACCAAACTGGCTTTCACCTAATGGCGGGGTAGGAAGATTATCCGGCAAGGAAAAGCCAATAAAAGATTGCGAGTGCCACAGAACATCATCCTGATCATTGTCGGTAATGATGGCGTAGAGTCCGGATTGATCCACATTAAACTGACTGTCTTGCAGCAGCTGTGGCAATTCAAGCTTTCCCTGCTGTACTTCGGTAAGTGCCAGAATGCCGTAGAGTGTCGCACTGAGTTCATCTTTTACAGCATCGGTCATCTGCACACGAAAGGCATCGGCCAGCGTGACGCCAATGAGCGGCAACAACACCAGATTTAACAACACAGCGCTGGCGATTAGTCTTGCTTTAAGGGAGCCTGTCAGCCATTGCCAATGTTGATGTTCGGACTTGGTGTCAGTCATTCCTTGACCTTATCGCCGACGCTATTCATTCGATATCCTTGACCCCGCAGCGTTTCTATCAAACCCAGTGCATTATCCGGATCGAGCTTACGACGCAAACGGCGAATGAAAACCTCTATGACGTTTGAATCCAAATCAAAATCCTGGTCATAAAGATGTTCAATCAATACCGTTTTAGACTGCACCGCGCCTTGATGTAACATCAGGTATTCCAATAGCCGATATTCCGAAGCACTCAGGTTAATCAGTTGATTGCTCAAACGTACTTCAGCGGCGCTGGTATTGATTGTGAGCGGGCCATTTTCTAATACAGGACTGGCTTTCCCCGCAGCTCGGCGAATGAGCGCTTTTACTCGTGCTAACAATTCTTGTGGGTGAAAGGGCTTGGTAAGGTAATCATCGGCACCGGCATCGAGTCCTTCGACTTTATCTTGCCAAGTGTCTCTAGCGGTAAGGATGAGAACTGGATAATCCCGTTGCTGTTGTCGCATCGCTTCAATCAGTTGGATACCATTGAGCTTGGGTAAACCCACATCGATGATAGCCGCATCATAGGGATATTCGCTGGCAAGAAATAAACCTTCCTCACCATCGGTGGCGCAATCGACACCAAAATTAGCCTCTTCCAGATGCTGTTTAAGATTGGCTTGCAGCGACACATCGTCTTCCACTAATAGCAAGCGCATAAACTCCTCCCTGTCAGTTATCGATGCGGCCGCTGGCGGCATTGACCGAAACATAAATGATACGGCCGTTTTCGGTCAGTAATTTCACTCGATACCCCGGATCTCCGTTCATCCTGGTTGACTCGACTTTTAATACTTTTCCGCCATAACGACTTTTCACTATTTGTGCCGCCTGATTATTACTACGAACCACAAGCTGATTTTGTGGTTTTCCCTGGCGGTTGTTATTGGGCTGTTTGGCGTGCAGAACTGGACTGGATAACGACAATCCAAGCAGCAATATCAGGCTGCCTAATAGCTTGATCTCTTTTGGATTGTTGCGTTTACTCAAACTCATATGATGGTCCCGTCTGAATCAATATGACCAGTTTAAAAGATCCTGTGCAGTGTGCAAACTTATGCTGTTGCTAAAATTTGTACAGCGAACTTGCGTTTTATTATCCGTGTTGAAGATGAACACTGGCTGACTGTTGTCATTCATGTTGTGTTCATCAAGCAATCGTTTTAATGATACCCAACAATTGTGTCATAAGAGGCCAACCTAATGACTAAAGTGAATGTAATTACCTCCATGGCGTTATTGCTGATATGGGCTGGAAGCAGTTATGCGGCGACCACCAAATCCGTTGATTACAAAGCGGTTGAGTCAGCTGATGAAGCGCAATTACGCGAAGAGGCTGTGAGTCAGTTACAACAGGCAACCGAGACCAACATTTTAGTACAGACCCGCGAGCAGATTATTGCGGCTAAAGTCGCTGACAATAACAGCGGCAGTAAATCAGCCCAAAAAATATCCTCGTTCAGTGCTCATAATTATTACCACGAATTTAGCTTTTATGATGTTGCGACCTATCTTTTAGCTGATGATAACTATGATGGCTTTTACCATAGTTTTTCTTTAGATATTGATGCGGATGTCTATGGTGCGGATGTTACTGAAAGCGTCCCGGTATATGCAGAGTTATATCTCAGCAGAAATGGCGGTGACTGGATGCATTTTTATACCACGGACGTATTTTATCTGCAGGGAGATAGTTCATACGACAGCTATCAAGTCACAACTTCATTGGAAACTGGCTATCCGACAGATCACTATGATGTGCTGATTGACCTCTATGAAGTGGGGTACAGTGATATAGTCGCTACTGTAAGCAGCTATGATCTGAATAGTCTCTATGCGTTGCCGCTGCAAAGTCGTGACCGGGATAATTACAATAATAATGGCGGGACATTTGTGACCGTTAATGCCGGGAGTATGTCTGCTGCGGGAGTAATTGTATTGGGGGTGCTTGCCTGGAGACGACGTTAATTGCAAACTAAAAGGCCTGACGATGTCAGGCCTTGGTTCATGAATTATCAGAGATATTTACTGAGAAACTCATCCAGCGCTTTAAATGTCGCCGTTCTACCAGTGGGGTCGTCTAAATAATGGGTGGTATCTTTAAGCTCAATATATTTAATATCAATTTTACGACGAGCCTTATCATAAAAATCAGAGGATTGGTGGTAGTTAACCTGAGTATCCTTGGTGCCATGAATTAATAGGATAGGCGCTTTAATTTCATCTATATGATTTATCGCTGATACATCTCCAAGTGCCGCTAAGGCATCTCGGCTTTCCTCTTTGATGATATTACCTACATAAACCTTCATTTTTTTCTCATGGGCGATATCGGCTTCTAAATCACTAATACCTGCGATACTGACGTAGCATTTATAACGATCTGGTTGTTGAAATGCTTCAGTTAAGGCGACATAGCCCCCATAGCTCGCACCTACCATACAGGCTTGGTTTTTCGATACTGGAAAGTTTGATACCACGTAGTCCATGGCATCGTCTACATCCCGCTGCATCCGTTTGCCCCATTCATAATATCCGGCAGTTTGATAAGCATTACCAAACCCTTCTGAACCACGAAAGTTTACTTGCAACACGGCATATCCTTTAGCCGCAAAAACTGCACAAATGGATCAAAATATTTATAGTCCCGGGAATGTGGTCCTCCATGGGGAAACACAACTAAAGGTGGCTTTTCAATATTAGCAGGTATTGTCAGATAGCCGTTTAGCTCCATGCCATCACTGGCCTTAAATTTGATGTTTTGTGGCACCGCAAGAGCTTCATGGTTTAACAGTGGGTATTTAGATAGCCAGGCCCCGGCCTTTTTAGTACGTAAATCCACATAAAAGTAAGTAGGTAGCTTTGAGGTGGACTCTGCCTCAATAATGAAACGCTGTTTATCGCGAGAGCTAGTGACTATTGAACTTTCCATCCCCGCTAACAGCTTTTTGGCGAGCATTGTTTGTTTAGCATCTGCATCAGAAAAATAATGTTGGCGTAAGTAGTCATCATAATAAAATACACCGGCTAATTCGCCTTCATTGTTAATTAGTGCTCCACGTAAATCATATTGGGGATTGCTATATACTTCCCGTTCAAATTTATTATTGGGAATATCATACAACCACAAAGACTCCCTATTGTTGATGCGATCACTTAATACATAGGCCTTACTACCATCATCATTCAAGCCCATGACATCAAACGTTTCTGATTTTCCAATAATTACCGTATGCAGTGCTTTCATTGGTTCACCATCTGCATTTCGATACCAAGTGGTGAATTTATGTTCGTCAGTGGATTTATCTTTTTCCCATTGCAGCCCAAGCCGCACCACACCGTGATTATCGGCATACCAGCTATCAATTTCATAATTGTTAACAATAATTTTATCAAAATCACTGTCCGCCAGATTAACTTTATAGACACTTATGCCTTTATCCAACTCATCATATGCAGATACCAGAATATGTTCTGGGTCATTCTTTAAAGCTGAGACAAGATTAAAGTTGACGTACTTATAGTAACTTTTTTAGGAGAAACGCTTATCCGTAAGTTCTCTGGTTTCTTTGGTTTCTAAATCAATACGATATAAACGGTTGATACGAAAGTAATCGCCAGTACTGTATTCTGGATAACTTAGCGCGACTATCAGATAGCGATTACCTGACCAGACAACATATTCGATGCGGTCTCTAGCCTTTTTTAGTTGAACTAGTGGGGTAAATTCCACGGATGGAAAATCCATTAATACCACTTGAGGCCCATTGGGTGTGTTATATATTGCAGCGAGTTTATTGCCATCTGGAGAAAGGCTGAGGTTTTCCATAATAGGCAATGATGCATATTTTTCATATAACTCCTGCCCATGAGTTGCAGAAGATATTATTAATAGCAGAAAGCAAAACGATAAAAGTAAAGAACGCATGTATGAAGCTCCTTTTCAGCGCTCGGGGGAAAACTGACAAAATACCAGAGATGGTTACATATTTGTAACGTTGTAATGTTTTTTTTGTAACAGTTTAAATGCGGATTATTTTACGGCTTGTAAGATCACAAACTTTTGATTGCTGGCAACCGTAGTAGAGTTGCCAAAAAGGCGCTTGAGTTTGACGTGATAGCCTAAATGGCGATTGCCGACGATTTGTAATAATCCTCCGGCTCGTAAACGTTGTTTAGCATCGACAAACATCTGCCAGGCGATGTGATCGGTAATCGCTTCCCCCTGATGAAACGGGGGATTACAGAGGATTAGGTCTGTCTCAATGTCCGCTGGCAGATTCGTCAGACAGTCATCCCAGTAAAAATGACCTTTTTCGGCGGCTAAATTATTCAATTGCCAGTTCTGCTGCGCTGAAGCAATTGCTTGTGCAGAGTCATCAACAAAATGAATGTGCGCCTGTGGAAACAACTGTGCTGCTCGTAACCCCAATATGCCATTGCCACAACCAAGATCGATAACCTGTTGGAAATTTCCCTGTGGCATGTGTTGCAGCATCAGACGAGCCCCTATATCCAATTTGTTGGCCGCAAAAACATTGCTCAAATTAGAAAGTTGCAGTTTATATTCCGGCACCGGCCAGCACTGTGGGGCAATTTCTGGTCGCAATTTACCATCAGCAACTGCCGTAATAACACGCGTTTTCTTCCAGGCCAGACTGGCACTTGCAGGGCCAAAACACTGGGCGATGAGTTGCAGCAGCGGTGGATTGATGGATTTTGCTTTGGCACCGATAAACAGCTCACTTCCCGCAGGTAACACTCTGGACAGTTGTGTGAGTTGCCAGGCGAAATAATTGAGGTTTTTCGGTAATTTCATCAAGGTCAATTGCTTGCTATCGATTTTTTCAGGCGCTTCTACCAGCCACTGAATATCCGCAGTCGGCAGGCAATTTTGACTGAGATTCTGGGCCGCACCGTAGTGGGATGTGGCTGCATCGGAAATCCACAGACAGCGTAAATCTGATTGTCTGGATTTTAATGCGCACAACAGTGCACCAAAATTATCATTTAGCATCATGACTGATGCCGGTAGGGCTCGCTCATCCAGCATATGTAACAGGTGTTCGTCAGCAGCATCCCATGCTTGCAGGTTGGTCTGCTGATTAGTGGGATAGCGTTGTAGTTCCAGTACCTGGTTTGCAAATGAGAACTGAGCCATTATAAACGTTGATTCACCGAAAAATTGTCGCGAATTATCGCAGAAGCCTCTGTGAATAGCGACTTCCTTATATGGAATCGACAGCTATGGCGAAAATACCCCAGCAATCAGAGATGTTGTTCGATGGTGCTGGTGAGCGGCAGCGGGAGACTTTCAATGCCCCCCCGATGTTGTTGGTGCGGGGCTACCTTAGTCAGGCACAACAGCAAATTTTATGGCAAGAAGCGCTCATGTACCCATTACAAAAGCCCGTGGTAGAGGTTTTCGGGAAACCGCATCCGATCCCTAGAACTCAGGTTTGGTTTGGTGATCTAGGATGTGACTATCTGTATTCCGGTATGATGGTGAGAGCACTTGCTTGGCCAAAGTATTGTCAACGTTTACGGCTGATGTTACAGCGTGATTTCCAGTTTCAGAGCAATGGTGTGCTGGTAAACCGATATGCGGATGGGCGTGACTGTATGGGCTGGCACAGTGATGATGAGCCAGAGCTGCAACCGGGGAGCGATATTGCTTCAGTAACAATTGGTGCCGCCCGAGATTTTGATATTCGTTCCCGGCAAACACATGAGAAAATACGGTTACAGTTGGAAGGTGGCGATTTGCTTATAATGCGTTGGCCAATGCAGCAGCAATGGCAACATGCCTTACCTAAGCGCTTAAAATTACAAGAGCCGCGCATTAACTTCACCTTTCGTCAGTTAATTCCGTACTTTCACAGTCAGTGAATCAGTCATTATTCTTTGTAGATTGATCTTTGTATCCTGAGCAAGTAACCTGCCGCCATTCAAGGAGTCATTGGGAATTACTTATGTCAGTTGCAGATACTATCCAGCAGAAATTGCAGGCTGAACTCAAGCCTGAACACATTGAAGTACTCAATGAAAGTCATAATCATCATGTGCCTCCTAATTCAGAAACCCATTTTAAGGTCGTGCTGGTGAGCTCCACCTTTAAGGGGCTACGATTACTAGCTAGGCACCGTAAAGTGAATGAAATTCTGGCGTATGAATTAGCCAATGGGGTGCATGCCCTGTCTATGCATACCTACACCCCTGACGAGTGGCAAGCATTAGCGGAAGTCCCTTCATCGCCAAAATGTCGTGGCTGAGACTGGACCAATTACCTCAACCATCGCACTAATGCGGTGGTCAAAGAATTAACAAGGGAGGCATTATGCCGTTGTTAGATAGTTTTACCGTAGATCATACCCGGATGCATGCGCCAGCCGTGCGGGTCGCTAAACAAATGACCACACCTAAAGGTGATGAGATAACCGTGTTTGATTTACGCTTCTGTGTTCCGAATAAAACCATTCTCAGTGAACGTGGTATCCATACCCTGGAACATCTGTTTGCGGGTTTTATGCGTGATCATTTAAATGGTAATGGCGTAGAAATCATTGATATTTCGCCTATGGGATGCCGAACCGGTTTTTACATGAGCTTAATCGGAACGCCTGACGAGCAACGTGTCGCCGATGCTTGGTTGGCAGCAATGCAGGATGTATTACAGGTTAAAGATCAGCACGCAATCCCAGAATTGAATGAATATCAGTGTGGTACATATACCATGCATTCATTAGAACAAGCACAGCAGATTGCACGAGATGTTATTGCTGCCGGTGTTAGTATCAATCACAACGACGAGCTGAAACTGAGTGATGAAATTTTGCATCAACTGTAACTGCTATTAGTTTCGTCTTACTTTTTAGAAACGACATGAATGCCAATTCATGTCGTTTTTTTATGCAAGAAATGCCATCACTTACTAAAGTTTAATAGCAATGGTAATACCAATTGCACTATGGTGTACGGTATTGTTAAGTCAT
The DNA here is from genome assembly GCF_029167175.1 of Shewanella sp. A32. NCBI lineage: Bacteria > Pseudomonadati > Pseudomonadota > Gammaproteobacteria > Alteromonadales > Shewanellaceae > Shewanella > Shewanella sp. A32. The sequence goes on along the minus strand of NZ_JARFTS010000005.1, from coordinate 95,083 downwards.
TGCTGATTTGCTTCTGCTGATGCAAGTGTGATGACTGAGAATTTTGTTGATCATTAATTGTGATCAAACGCAAAGTTATTTTTTCTCTACACTAGAAGTCACAAAAATAATTCTTTTTAAAAGAAGGATGTAGTTCATTAATGCAGCATTGGCAGGTTGTTGCATTATGTTGTCAATAAAATGATAAAAATTTGTTGGTTAAATTGTTGATCATGGGATGATTGTGGGCACAAAAATACTACAATTTTCGTGGCTATAGCATTTCAATTGGGTTAGAATGCCTGCCGAACAACGTGATTGCGATCGCATTTCTGAGAAAAATCTGCGCTAACTCAATGCTTGGCATATTGGTTGTGTGATGCCCTGGATTGGCAGGAACGCGGCGCATTGTCTTTCCTTCAACCGTAGTGCATGTGGATATGATTACAATCAAGAAAGGATTGGACTTACCTCTTGCAGGTAAACCAAAGCAAGTTATCCATGATGGCCCAGCCATTAAACACGTTGCTACATTGGGTGAAGAGTATATTGGCTTACGTCCAACGATGAAAATCAAAGTGGGCGATAAAGTAGCGAAGGGCCAGGTTCTTTTTGAAGATAAAAGGAACCCCGGCGTAAAATATACCGCTTTTGCCAGTGGCACTGTTGTAGACATCAACCGCGGCGCCCGACGAGTTTTGCAGTCGGTCGTGATTGAAGTAGAAGGGAGTGAATCCGTCTCTTTTGCCAAATACGAACCTGCAACGCTCAACACTATCGCTGCCTCTGACGTCCGAAAAAACCTGATTGACTCAGGGTTATGGACGGCATTTCGTACTCGACCTTTCAGTAAAGTCCCGGCCGTAGAATCTTCTGCTGCTGCCATATTTGTTACTGCTATCGATACACAGCCACTGGCTGCTGACCCTCAGGTAATTATTGCTGAACATAAAGATGATTTTGTGAATGGCCTGAAAGTAATTTCTCGGCTTTCTGACAAGGTTTTCTTATGTAAAGCGCCTGGAGTAGATATCCCTGCGGCCGACACTCAGGTGGAAGAGTTTGCCGGTCCTCATCCGGCAGGATTACCTGGCACGCACATCCATTTCCTGATGCCAGCATCTTCAAAGCGTACCGTATGGCATATAGGCTATCAGGACGTTATTGCCATCGGTCAGTTGTTTACTACTGGTGAGCTTAACTGTCAGCGCGTAATCGCCATCGGCGGACCAAAAGCAAAATCTCCACGGCTAGTTCGTACTTTATTGGGGGCAAGTACTGACGAGTTGTTGGCGAACGAAAAAGCTGATGGTCAGGTGCGGGTGATTTCCGGGTCTGTGCTGTATGGGGAAACCGCAACCGGGCCACATGCTTATCTCGGTCGGTATTCTTTACAGATCTCTCTAGTTGAAGAAGGTACTGAGAAAGAGTTCTTCGGCTGGGTGATGCCTGGTGCTGACAAGTTCTCTATCACTCGTGCTTTCCTGGGTCATTTAACACCTTCTCGTTTATTCAATATGACCACCAGTACAGGCGGTTCTGAACGCGCGATGGTGCCTATCGGTAACTACGAACGGGTCATGCCACTGGATATTCTGCCAACTATGTTGTTGCGGGATTTGGTGTCTGGCGACACCGACAGTGCTGTGGCATTGGGTGCGCTGGAATTGGATGAAGAAGACCTGGCGCTCTGTACATTCGTTTGTCCCGGTAAGTATGACTATGGCTCCTATCTTCGAGACTGCCTGGAGACCATTGAGAGGGAAGGCCTATGAGCTTGAAAGATTTTCTTGAGCGTATTGAACCGCAGTTTGAAAAGGGCGGGAAATACGAAAAGCTGTATGCGCTTTATGAGGCTGCAGCGACCATTTTATACACTCCGGGTAAAGTAAACACAGGGCGAACCCATGTGCGTGATAACCTGGACCTGAAACGGATGATGATTACTGTCTGGGCCTGTACTTTCCCGGCAATGTTTGTGGGCATGTACAATATTGGTCTGCAAGCGCAGTTGGCGTTGGTTGCAGGTCATGGTACTCCTGATGTTTGGCAAGTGGGTTTGTTTCATCTGTTCGGTGCTGAGTTAACCGCGAATGCCGGTTGGGCCACTTTGATGTGGTACGGTGCGTGTTTCTTTCTGCCTATCTATGCTGTCACCTTTGCTATCGGTGGTATTTGGGAAGTGTTATTTGCCACTGTGCGTGGGCACGAAGTTAATGAAGGTTTCTTTGTAACTTCCATCCTGTTCGCACTGATCCTGCCACCGACAATTCCATTGTGGATGGTTGCCTTAGGGATCACCTTTGGTGTCGTAGTTGCCAAAGAAGTCTTTGGTGGCACCGGGCGTAACTTCCTCAACCCGGCATTGGCAGGACGTGCATTTTTGTTCTTTGCTTATCCGCTCAATATGTCCGGCGACACTACCTGGGTAGTCGCAGATGGGTATTCTGGCGCAACCGCGCTGAGTCAAGCTGCTGCAGGGAAATTGAGTTATGCCTTTGACCAGAGTTGGTGGAATGCTTTCCTTGGTTTTATTCCAGGCTCTACCGGTGAAGTTTCGACGTTAGCAATTCTCATTGGTGGATTGATCATCATCTACACTCGCATCGCATCATGGCGCATTGTTGGTGGTGTGATGGTCGGAATGATCGCTGTATCGCTGCTGCTGAATGCTGTTGGTTCCAACACCAATCCTATGTTTGCCATGCCTTGGTATTGGCATTTAGTGTTGGGTGGCTTTGCCTTCGGGATGATGTTTATGGCAACGGATCCAGTGTCTGCATCCTTTACCAACAAAGCTAAATGGGCTTACGGTATTTTGATTGGTGCAATGGTGGTATTTATCAGGGTAATCAACCCAGCCTTCCCAGAAGGGATGATGCTGGCAATTCTGTTTGCCAACCTGTTCGCACCGTTGTTTGACCATTTTGTGGTACAGGCAAATATTAAGCGGAGGATTGCTCGTGGCTAAGAATAAAGATTCATTTGCCAGTACTCTGTTTATCGTTGTCGGTTTGTGTCTGATCTGCTCCATATTTGTATCGACCGCGGCCGTTTTGCTGAAGCCGACCCAACAGGAAAACAAGTTGCTGGATAAGCAAAAATACATTCTTGAAGCTGCCGGTCTGATAGACCCTCAGGCAAAGCTGAACAAGAAAGAGATCCTGAACACATATAAAAAATACGTACAAGCCAAAGTGGTAGATCTGAAAACTGGCGATATGGTGCCCGGCGTTGACGGTGATACCTATGATCAGAAAAAAGCATCTCGCGACCCATCGACCTCGTTTGTGCCGGAACACGATATCGCATCTGTTAAGCGGGTTGCTGACAATGCGGTCGTTTATCTGGTGCATGATGAAGCCGGAAAACTTGTTACGGTAATCATGCCTGTGCATGGCTACGGCTTGTGGTCAACCATGTATGCCTTCCTGGCAGTAAAACCTGATATGAACACGGTGCAGAATCTGGTTTATTACGATCAGGGGGAAACTCCGGGACTTGGCGGTGAAGTGCAGAATCCGAAGTGGAAAGCGAAGTGGGACGGCAAAAAGCTGTTTGACGAAAATGGCAATATCGCGATTAAAGTGACCAAGAATCCTGCAGTGGCAGCATCAGAATATGGTGTCGATGCTCTGTCTGGCGCGACATTGACTAGTAACGGCGTACAACACACTTTGACGTTCTGGTTGGGTAATGAAGGTTTCGCCCACTTCATTGAAAAAGCACGCAATGGAGGACTGAGCTAATGGCTGATACCAAAGAACTGAGACAGGTTCTGACCGGACCTATTCTCAATAATAACCCAATTGCGCTGCAAGTCTTGGGTGTCTGTAGTGCCTTGGCAGTAACCAGTAAACTGGAAACAGCATTGGTGATGGCGCTTGCGCTTACTGCAGTAACCGCGTTTTCTAACTTGTTTATCTCGTTGATTCGTAACCATATCCCTAGCAGTGTTCGTATTATTGTGCAGATGACGATTATCGCTTCGCTGGTAATCGTGGTTGACCAGTTACTGCAAGCTTATGCCTACAACGTGTCTAAACAGTTGTCGGTGTTTGTGGGGTTGATCATCACCAACTGTATCGTAATGGGACGCGCTGAAGCATACGCCATGAAGTCACCACCATTGATGAGTTTTATGGATGGTATCGGTAATGGTCTGGGCTATGGCGCAGTGCTGATGACCGTCGGTTTCTTCCGTGAACTGTTTGGCAGTGGCTCCTTGTTCGGGGTGCAGATCCTGCAGAAAATTTCTGATGGTGGCTGGTACCAGCCCAATGGTCTGCTGTTGTTACCCCCCAGTGCCTTCTTCCTGATAGGTATGCTGATTTGGGTAATTCGTACTAAGAAACCCGAACAGGTTGAAGCGAAAGGATAAGCATCATGGAACACTATTTAAGTTTATTGATCCGTTCGATTTTTATCGAAAACATGGCGCTGTCTTTCTTCCTGGGGATGTGTACATTCCTGGCAGTGTCTAAAAAAGTCAAAACCGCCATGGGGTTGGGTATCGCAGTTGTGCTGGTGATGACAATTTCAGTGCCAGCTAACCAGATCATCTATCAAGGTCTGTTAGCTCCGGGGGCATTGGCATGGGCTGGTTTCCCCGACGCTGACCTGAGCTTTCTGAAGTTCATCACCTTTATCGGGGTGATTGCTGCTTTAGTTCAGATACTGGAAATGGCATTGGATAAGTACTTTCCACCACTGTACAACGCATTGGGTATCTTCTTGCCGCTGATTACGGTGAACTGTGCGATTTTCGGCGCGGTGTCCTTCATGGTAGAACGTGATTACACACTGGGTGAAAGTACGATATTTGGTTTCGGTTCAGGAATGGGCTGGGCATTGGCCATTGTGTTGATGGCTGGTATCCGTGAAAAACTCAAATATGCGGATGTGCCTGCAGGACTGCGTGGTTTGGGAATTACCTTCCTTACCGCTGGCCTGATGGCATTGGGTTTCATGTCGTTCTCTGGTGTGTCGCTTTGATGCGGCCAGTGGCTTCCTGAATTGGACCTTCTAAGGATAAGTTAATGGATATTCTTGGTATTTTTAAGTCCACTCCACTTGAGGTTTACCTCGGTGTGAGTATGTTCACCGCCATTGTACTGGTGTTGGTATTGGTGATTTTATTCGCCAAGTCCAAACTAGTGTCCAGCGGTGATATAACAATTTCAATCAATGGCGATCCTGATAAGGCCATTAAAACCTCGGCTGGTGGTAAGTTGCTGGGCGTGCTGGCGGATAATGGGATCTTTGTGTCATCTGCCTGTGGTGGCGGTGGCTCATGTGGTCAGTGCCGGGTGATTGTCAAATCCGGCGGCGGCGATATTTTGCCTACCGAACTGAGCCATATTAATAAAGGTGAAGCGCGTGAAGGTTGTCGCCTGTCATGTCAGGTGAACGTTAAGAACGATATGGAAATCGAACTGGACGAAGCCATTTTTGGTATCAAAAAATGGGAATGTACAGTCATTTCTAATGACAACAAAGCGACCTTTATTAAAGAATTGAAGCTGGCTATTCCTGACGGCGAATCGGTACCATTCCGTGCTGGTGGTTATATCCAGATTGAGGCTCCAGCTCATCACGTATACTACAAGGATTACGACATTCCTGAGAAGTATCGTAAGGACTGGGATCATTTCGGGTTCTTCAAACTCGAGTCTAAGGTTGATGAGCCTGTAATACGTGCTTACTCAATGGCGAACTATCCAGAAGAGTTCGGCATCATCATGCTTAACGTTCGTATCGCAACACCTCCACCACGTAATTTGAGCTTGCCGTGCGGTAAGATGTCATCTTACATCTGGAGTCTCAAAGCGGGTGACAAAGTCACAATATCGGGTCCTTTTGGTGAATTTTTCGCGAAAGATACCGATGCTGAGATGGTGTTTATCGGCGGTGGTGCTGGTATGGCACCAATGCGTTCTCATATTTTTGACCAGCTGAAGCGTATAAAAACTAAGCGTAAGATGAGTTTCTGGTATGGCGCCCGTTCTAAGCGTGAAATGTTCTATGTTGAAGATTTCGATATGCTGGCCAAAGAAAACGATAACTTTAATTGGTACGTCGCGCTCTCTGATCCGCAGCCTGAAGATGATTGGAACGGGTACACCGGCTTTATTCATAATGTGCTGTACGAAAATTACCTGAAGAGCCATGAAGCGCCGGAAGACTGTGAGTTCTATATGTGTGGACCTCCAGTAATGAACGCCGCTGTTATTGCGATGCTGAAAGACCTAGGCGTCGAAGATGATAACATCCTTCTGGATGACTTCGGTGGCTAATGTAACTATCTGGCACAGCGTTCGCTGTGCCATTTTTTTACCTTGTTGAGGTTAATTCTGTTGATGAGTTTGCTAGCGGACAGCAGTCTGTGGCTAGCAGGACAATCACTGAAAAGATGAATTGCTTTAAGGTATAATACGGATATCAGTTATTAAGATATCCGAGAGCAAGAGGAATCATGATGAGTACATTCATAGCCGCTTTTCTGTTTTTGCTGGTGTTTTTTCTGCTGATGTCTATCGGTTATCTGATCAAGCGCAAAGCCGTTCAGGGAAGCTGTGGTGGACTTGGTGTTTTAGGCATTGAAAAGGCTTGTGATTGCGATGAGCCATGTGATCGTCGAAAAGCTAAAGATGCCAAAGAGAAAGCCAGGCAGGAGCGACTTGCTCAACACCGTATTATCTAATTGTCATTGATAATAAAAAAACGGCGCTAAGCCGTTTTTTTTATCAGTATTTTCCGTAATTTCCATCCATCCACTTATAATTTAGATTGATAATAGTAATCATTTTTTTTATTAAATAACTGAAATTAAGAGGTAATTTGATATTTTTAATATCTGAGGTTAGGCTTTAAACATTGATATAGATCAAATTGTCGCTATCAAGGAATTATGCCATGAAAGGTCAACCGAATATTGTTATGCAGCTCAACAAGGTGCTGACATGTGAGCTCACCGCGATCAACCAGTACTTTCTTCACGCCAGGATGTTTAAAAACTGGGGCCTCGAAGGACTGAATCATCGCAGCTACAAGAAATCGATTCAGGATATGAAGCATGCGGATAAGTTGATAGAAAGAGTGCTATTTCTTGAAGGCTTACCGAATCTACAGCAACTGGATAAATTGAGGATTGGTGAACACAGTGAAGAGATGCTGTCTTGTGACAAGTTGATGCTTGAAGAGCAGCTGCAATTACTGCGAGACTCTATTGTCATATGTGAAACTGAACAGGATTACGTTAGCCGTGATTTGCTTGAAGATATTCTTGAGGATGAAGAAGAGCATCTCGATTGGCTAGAGTCCCAATTTGAGCTAATCCGGATCACAGGTATTCAAAATTACCTTCAATCTCAAATGAGCGAAGCATAAGGAGTTGCATATGAAAGGACATCCGCAAATTCTTGCCATGCTGAATAAGCAATTGACTGGCGAACTCTCTTCGATGGATCAGTATTTTGTTCATGCACACATGTACGAAGACTGGGGATTGACTGAGCTCTATGAACGAATAAACCATGAGTCACTGGATGAACGAGGACATGCAGCAAAGCTTATCTCTCGTATTTTGTTTCTTGAAGGTAAGCCTGACATAGAAAGCCGGGAAGCATTAACTATTGGCAGCAACGTAGAAGAGATGCTTCACAACGATTTGCAATATGAATACAAAGTTGCGGACTCCTTGCGTCAGGGCATCGCCTTATGTGAGCAACTCAATGATTATCAGACGAGGGAAATTCTCGAGGTATTACTGGAAGATACCGAAGCTGATCATATGTACTGGTTGGAAAAACAGTTAGGCTTGATTAAGAAAATTGGACTACAAAATTACCTGCAGTCAAAGATGTAATTTATGTAATGATAATATTAGTTATCGTTTACACTATTAGAGGATAATTTACGTAAGCGTTCAGTGCATATTCAGTGTGATCTGATTATTATTTAATCAGTAACAAAAGGAAACGCTTATGAACGAAATATCCAGTAACCTGCATTTGGCAACGCGGACTTCCCCGCGCAAACGCCCAGAGGTCTTGCCAGATAAAGTGGTTGTCAAAAAGACAACCACTTGTGACAATCCGCAACAACCTCTTGTTAGTAAAGAAGAACTCGCCTACATATTTTCGCTGTTTCGCTAATCATCATTGAATTTGCCCATATCGCTGCCTTTTAACACTTTGTTACGTAATTTTTAACTAAAAGAGTACTGGCACATTTGGTACATTGACGGCTCCTTAATAAGAAAAGCAAGAGTGGGAGCCCTGATGTTGCAAATAAGACGTTCATTGAGTCTACAATTGGTAGTGACAATTGCCGGTGCTTTGGCAATTTTGCTCACTATCGTCGCTGCGGTCGTGGTCAAAACTGATAGTAATGAGACAAGAGTCCGTATCGACAGTGATATTTCATCCATGTTAGATCTGAAGGCGCAAGAAATTGGCAGTTACTTCTACGCCAAAGGTCAGATCATCCATTCGATCTTTTCTAATCCTTGGGTTGTCCAATGGTTTGCTGATTACAAACAGCGTGGCTCTGATTTGTCTGATGATCAGCAATACCATCAATTAATTAAATATTTTCATTTTTTCTCCGAGCGAGACAAAGATATTAAGTCAGTATTTTTGGGCTCAGCCAATACTTTCGAATATTTTGATTTGAATGGCCGTTATGATGGCGATCCTAATTACTACACCAATAAGCGTCCATGGTGGCAGGAAGCTATTGATAAAAATGGTCTGTTTGTGGCTGATCCAGCAGTTGATGCCAATGATGGTACGGTATCAGCTACGGTAAAGACGGTCGTTAAGGACAGTTCTGGAAAGCTGATCGGTATCGGGGGGATGGACATTCTCATCGACACCATAGGTAAAAATCTGCTTTCGCCTATCAAATATCAGGGACAAGGTCAGGCATTTTTGATGACAGAACAGGGTAAATTGGTCTATTTCCCTGGCTTTAATAAAGCTTTTACGCCTGGGACAGACATTACTCAAGTTGACACCTTAAGTAATGACAATGCTGGCTTCGCTGCACTGAAGCAAACCATGCGGTCAATGGGTGAAGGTGTGTCTGAAGTCACTTATCAGGGCCAGCGGCAACATGTGAGTTACGTGAGCATTGATAGCGATTACCCAAAAGTGCGTTGGTACTTGGGGTTTATGTTACCTGATGCGGTATTCATGGCACCGGTAGAACATAAGTTTTGGCAGACCAGTGGGATGGCAATCGGGATCATTTTGTTGGTGGTTGGGCTGATTTCGATTGTGCTGCAACCTTTTCGTCACCATTTAAAGGAATTATTACTGGCGATGGAAGACATTGCCGACGGCGATGGCGATCTATCTCGTCGCATTGAGATGTCACGCGATGATGAATTAGGTCGACTCAGCGCTGCGTTCAATAAGTTTGCCGCTAAAGTCGAGGATATGCTTAAGGAAACGCGACAACTCACAGATGAGGTCGACCGCGGTGTGGATGGTTCTGTTGCTGTCTGCGAGCAAGCATTAAGTTCTGTTAGGGCGCAAAAGCAACAAATTGCCTCGGTAGCAACTGCGGCAACAGAAATGGCACATACCAGTCAGGAGATGGCCGCCGGGGCCCAACGTACGGCAGACTCTGCAGACGCGGCTCATAGTCAATCGTTAGCTGGTGTTGAAACGGTGCAGAAGGCTGCTAACGGCATGTATGCGCTGTCTGAACAGGTTAACTCCGCTGCGAGCGTGATCCGTGAACTGAAGACCAGTTCAGAACAGATCGGCGAGGTCTTAAGTGTTATTCGAGCCATTGCCGAGCAGACCAACCTGTTAGCGCTAAATGCTGCAATTGAAGCGGCCCGTGCCGGTGAACAAGGACGTGGGTTCGCTGTAGTTGCTGACGAAGTTCGAACCCTTGCTTCGCGGACTCAGGACTCAACCAGTAATATTCAAGATATTATTCAAACTTTACAGTCACAGGCACAGCAGGCCCAACAGGTGATGGAAAACGGTGTTAAGCAGGCGGATGCTGGGCGGGCGTTGACCGTGCAAGTTGAAGCAGTGTTAGATGAGATCACTACGGCAATTAATGAAATTCAGCAGCAGACGGCAGAAATGACCTCTGCCATTGGTCAACAAGCAGTCGTATCGGAAGAAGTGGCACGCAATATTGAAGATGTGCGAGAACGTTCTGACGAGTCATTGACTGCGAGTGAAGCTCTGGTGGAACAGATGAAAGCGTTTCGGACAGTAAGTAAAGCGCTATCAAATAATATCAATCGATTCCGTATTAGCTAAATCGGTCTCGCTTGAACAGGGAGCTCAGGCTCCCTTTTTTGTTTGCTTTACATTTATACTGTTTTTATATACAGTATTTGTGCGTGTGAGTGCCAAGGTAAAGTAAAATGAAGAAAATCATTCATGTGGATATGGACTGTTATTATGCAGCTGTAGAAATGCGTGATTTTCCAGAATATCGGGGAAAGCCGCTGGCCGTTGGTGGTAGTCGTGAGCGCAGAGGTGTTATCAGTACCTGTAACTATGAAGCGCGCAAATTTGGTATTCATTCAGCGATGGCTACCGGTTATGCGCTAAAGCTGTGTCCCGCACTCATCTTGCTTCCTGGCCGAATGGAAGTTTATAAAGCCGTGTCTCGGCAGATCCATACTATTTTCGAACGCTACACCGATAAGATTGAGCCATTGTCTCTGGATGAAGCGTATTTGGATGTGTCGGATTGTCAGCTGCATCAAAGTTCTGCCACCTTGATTGCCGAAGCTATTCGTCGCGATATTCTGGCTGAAACCGGACTCACTGCTTCTGCTGGTGTTGCCCCGGTAAAATTTCTGGCTAAAGTGGCGTCGGATATTAACAAACCTAACGGGCAATATGTGATTACTCCGGAGTCATTGCCTGACTTTATTGCGGCGCTGCCTTTAGAGAAAATTCCCGGGGTTGGTAAAGTTACCGCGAGTCGTTTAGCAGAGATGCAGCTATTTACCTGTGCCGATGTGCAACGTATACCGCAACATCAGTTGGTCGAGATATTTGGCAAGTTTGGTCAAGTGTTGCACCAACGCGCATTTGGTATTGATGCGCGGGAGCTCAATCCTAATCGCATACGCAAATCGATAGGTGTTGAAACAACATTAGCCCGCGATATTTATAGCGCTGAACAGTGTCGACAAGTAATGCAGCATTTACTGAAAGAGCTGGCTGGCAGATTTCAGCGACATGCGCGTGAGCAGCAGATTGGCAAATTGGTGGTAAAGCTGAAGTTTGCGGATTTTCGCCAGACGACTATCGAAAGCCGTGCGGCAGAATTATCGCCACAACTGTTTGATAACTTGTTAACGCAAGCGTGGCTGCGAGCAAATGGTCGAGGGATCAGGTTAGTCGGCATCGCTGCGGGGTTAAGTGCGGCAGTTACCAAAGAACCCAATACGAATGGACGTCAGCTGACACTGAATATCTGAAGGCATTTGGTTAAGTTGAGTGGTGAGTTGCATAGGCGTCTTTTGCCGATGTGACAGTAAATATGTCAACTCGCATCATTGCATTCCAATAGGTGCTCGGCCATCCGCCCTTTAATTTGAGTTGATGCAGGAATGCTTCCGGCTCAGGCAATTGTTCCCATACTTGTGGCAGAAACACTGCTCGGCGCACACCATCACTTAAAATCACACCAACGTGATGATTGCCAAGATAGTTCAGTAAGGTCTGTTCATCTTTAATCGCTAGTCTTTGTGGTAATGATAACACTGATACTTCAATGGTTAATTTAGCAAGTTGGGATGCTTCTAATGGTTGAAAACGTGGGTCCTGACAAGCGGCTGCGTGCGCTTTATCATAAACCTCTTCAATGAGCGGGGCGTTAGCTATGATGCTACCAATACATCCTTGTAACTTTTGTGCCACTTCTAAGGTAACGAAACAGGCCCCTATTCGGCATAAATCTGCATCGAAATGGCCCAGTTGAGGCTTCTGATAAATTCCGGAACAATAGTCGTTAATTGCTTGTCTTGCGACCGCAAGTAACTGTTTTATTTGCTTATGGTTATATGTCGGTGACGATGTAACTGGCATAACCCACTACTCTTGATTTATCCCCGGCAGAATCACCGGAATTAATTCGTTGAAGCAGTCGCAGTTGGTAATGGTGCTTTGCCGCGAGTATTAGCAACGCATTGACTCCTGTGGCACCACACGCTTCTTCAGGTGAGATTGAGGCTTGAAAGTGCTCAATTTTATCGCAGGTATGTTGATCGATTTCATTCGCCTCAGCATAGGAATGATAATGGCTGAGGTCGCTACTGATCACTAACAGCGTATCCTCCTGCCAAAGTGGAGCAATAACTGTGGCCAGTGCCTCGGCGGAGATATTACTGGTCACAATCGGGGTTAATTGAAAGCGGTTAAGACAACTTTGTAAAAATGGCAGCTGAACTTCCAGACAATGTTCGTTTTGATGAACCTCATCGGAAAAAATTACTAGTGGTACATGTTGTAGTTGTTGTCGATGTTCCTGGCAAATAACAATCTGACCTAAAGGCGTACCGAATTGTTCGCAAACCGGCAACGCGCAGCCGTCAAAGTAATAATGATGAGAAGGCCCTACCAGAATTACCTTATTGAACCTACTTTTTTGCCGATTTATCAGTGAATAAGCTAATGCCGCTGTCGTACCGGAATAGATATAACCGGCATGTGGGACAAGTATGGCTTTGATGGACTTCGATTCATGTAATTCATTATTCAGCCAGCGCTGAATTTGAGAACGCAGCTGTACAGGATCGCGTTGATAAAAATGTCCGGCAACGGCCGGCAGACGGATGTTCATCATTCAACCAATTTCACTAATTGCACTATTATTGAGTATAGGATCTGCACAACGTTGAGAGATGGCGTGTGGGAACAACAATCGAAAAATTTAAAACACAGTACTGGCACCGTTTAGACGACGGGCGGGTTGTGTGTGATGTTTGCCCGCGACATTGTGCTTTACGTGATGGTAAGAAGGGCGCTTGTTATATCCGGGAAGCCTCTGATGGAGAAATCGTGCTGACCAGCTATGGCTTAGCCAGTGGTTTTGCCATTGATCCGATAGAGAAAAAGCCGCTGAACCACTTTTATCCTGGAAGCCACGTGTATTCCTTCGGTACTGAAGGGTGCAATTTAGGATGTAAGTATTGTCAGAATTGGAATATCAGTAAAACGCGAGAACGGTCAATTCTTTCTGCTGAAGGTTCTCCAGAGAATATTGCTCGCAGGGCGCTGGCACTTCACTGTAAAAGTGTCGCCTTTACTTACAATGACCCAGTGATCTTTTTTGAGTATGCGCGAGATACTGCCATTGCCTGTCATGAGCTTGGACTGCAGGCTGTTGCTGTCAGTGCCGGATACATGTGCGAAAAACCTCGGCAAGAGTTTTATCACTATATTGATGCAGCCAATATCGATCTTAAAGCGATGTCAGATCAGTTTTATCGCAAGGTATGCAGCGGTAATTTAGCTCCAGTGTTAGACACCTTGCTGTATCTAAAACATGAAACTGATGTTTGGTTGGAAATCACCACACTGCTGATCCCTGGCTATAATGACAGTTCAGAAGAACTGCAAAAGCTATCCTCATGGATTGTGGATAATCTTGGGCCGCAGGTGCCTCTTCACTTCAGTGCGTTTCATCCGGATTTCAAAATGATGGACGTGCCGCCTACACCACTGGCGACCTTGCTTCGGGCACGAAATATTGCGCTAGATGCCGGGATTCAATTTGTCTATACCGGTAATATTCAGCATGATGATAGTGAAAATACCTATTGCCCCCATTGCCAGCATGTCGTCATACGTCGACATCGCTATCAGTTGCTAGAATACTCACTGAATGCTAAAGGTGAGTGCACGAATTGTCTGACCAAGATCCCAGGAAGGTTTGAGGTGTGCTAAATGGTAAAAATATGGTGACTGCCTTTATAACTATAGCCATCCGAAAAGAGTTGATTTCAGAAAGCACAAAGGCTTAGTCCAATTTAAATAAAAAATAGGACAGAGAGTGAATTAGCTCCCTATCCTTAAATGAGGGCGTTCAGAATTCTGTGTCAGCTAATTAGGGCTAAATATCTAAGAGCTCGTCTAGGCGCCCTTCAAAGTGAATTGCCAATTGCGACAATGTCATATTCCAATTCTGAATGGGCATTGTCCATTTCTTAGAGGCGTTCAATATCCCAGCGTACAGAAGCTTAAGCAAGCTGTTTTCGTTCGGGAAACCACCCTTCGTTTTAGTCAACTTACGGAATTGACGGTGTACCGCCTCAATGGCATTCGTTGTGTAGATGGCCTTACGTAAGTATTCTGGGTACTTGAAGTAAACGGATAGATTTAGCCACTTATTTCGCCAGGAGTGTAGCACGATTGGGTACTGGTGACCCCATTTCGATTCTAAGTGTTCCAGCGCCATCTCCGCAGCCTCTTTGCTTACGGCGCGGTAGATTGGTTTTAGATCTGCCATGAACTCCTTCTGGTGCTTCGAGGCTACATATTTCATTGAGTTACGCAGCTGGTGAATGATGCACTGCTGAACTTCTGTATCTGGATAAATCGTGGAAATGGCTTCAGGAAAGCCAGTTAAGCCATCCACGCATGCAATTAGGATATCTTTAACGCCTCGGTTATGTAGATCGGTCAGCACTGAAAGCCAATAGTTAGCCCCTTCAGACTCAGACAGGTAAAGACCCAGCAGTTCCTTTTTGCCGTCAATGTTCACCCCTAAAATGGTGTATATCGCTTTGCTAACGTAGCGACCTTCTTCTTTGATTTTATAGTGGATTGCGTCGAGCCAGACAAAAGGATAAATACCATCCAGAGGCCGTTGCTTGAGGTATCAAACTGTCGGTAATGCTGGATATCGTGGCTTCAGAAACATCTACGCCATACATATCTTCGACATGCCCCCGAATATCGCGGTAGCTCATGCCCAGTGAGAACATGGATAAAATCTTACGGTCAATTTCGTCGGTCAGTTTAGTCTGGTTCTTCTTAACTAATTGAGGCTCAAATGAGCCACTGCGATCACGCGGCGTATCGAGTTCGAATGTACCGACAGATGACTTAACGGTTTTCTTGGTGGAGCCATTCTTACGGTTAGGCTGGTCGTCACTTTCCAGATGTTGTTCCAGCTCTGCTTTTAAGGCAGCTTCGGTGATCTGCTTGATGAGAGGGGTTAAGAAACCATCTTTGCCTGTTATATCTTGTCCAGACTGAAGTGCTTTAATGGCTTGTTCTAAGTCGAAGTTGGTTGTCATGTGTCATTCCTGTTTTATACATAATACTGAAATGACACAGATTTCTAAACACTACCCCTTAAATTTATGCTAAAAATTATTAAGGTGCTGATACTATAGTATCACTATTATCGAGCCAAGGAGTGCCTTCTACTTTTGGATATCCTTCAATGAAACTGATGCTAGTGTGCCCATCTTTTGCAATTTGCTTAACCACATCAAGGAAGGTCTTCTCTGTCCACTCTTCTGGAGTTCCAACCATGGCACTAGCTGCAGCACGACTTAATTCCATTAAGCCTCCTTCCTTTTTAGTAAAAACGGCGTACATGTCTAAGTGATAGCCACCCTTATATTCAAAGAGACATGCATCTAAATTTAACTTAGATTGCCCCGCTATTTCCCTTACCGCTTTAGCAACCCATACCGCACCTTCACAACTCACAACTTTTGTTCCTAACCCTCCATTAGACGCAGCCATTAATGCTGCAAGTTTGCTTCCTGCAAATGGGTTTATTAAAGCGAATCTACCTGGTTTTTCAGGCAACTCGGCAGATGACGGTATTGGACGGGTTTCCGTTGCATCATTTACATTTCTTCCTAGCCCGTTACTTGCAGCATCCGCAATACTGTAACGATCCATATCAGTTTTGATGTCGAAGATTCTGTAATATTCGATGGTTTTTGTTTTTTCTACCAAAGCATTATTCATACTTCCACAGCCAAATAAAAGAAATGTCGCTGCGGAGATGAAAACAAAATTTTTCATTATTATTCCTTTAATTAATGTTAAACAGGGTGGTAATCAAATACTTCAAAATATGTACGTTTCATTTACATTTTAATAAATGAAAAATATCTTAATATTGATTTAAATCAAATGGATGTAATGATGTAAAGTCATTGGAATGTGGGGGGCGGACGTAAGCTTCTTTCTGAAGAAATTGAATTGAAGTGTGTCAGCCTATTAAATAATCTATTTTTATTAACCAGGGCCGGAGCATACTTTGAGTGCAAATTAACACAGTAGGGCCACAAAACAAAAAAGCCTGTAAAAACAGGCTCTTTCGTTGAATTTTATGGTGGCCCCTCACGGACTTGAACCGTGGACCTAACGATTATGAGTCGTGTGCTCTAACCGACTGAGCTAAGGGGCCGTGCCGACGGTGCTTCCGTCAAGCGGGAGTGAGTATACGAACTTTGCTCCGGCTTGTCACCCGTGTTTTGGTGCTTATTGAACTGCTTCGCTTTCAATTGGTTATCTGTTACGCACTGAGTAGCCAATGGGCAATAAAAAACCCCGCATAAGCGGGGTTTTTGGAAGCATAATGGCTATTCATCCAGGAACGACTTCAGAATTTCTGAGCGGCTTGGGTGACGCAGTTTACGCAGGGCTTTAGCCTCAATTTGACGGATACGTTCACGAGTTACATCGAATTGTTTACCCACTTCTTCCAATGTATGGTCCGTGTTCATGTCGATACCAAAACGCATACGCAACACTTTCGCCTCACGAGCAGTTAAGCCTGCTAGTACTTCGTGAGTGGCCTGTTTCAAGCTTTCACTAGTGGCGCTATCCAGCGGCAGTTCCAGCGTAGTGTCTTCAATGAAGTCACCCAAATGCGAATCTTCATCATCGCCGATAGGTGTTTCCATGGAGATTGGTTCTTTAGCAATCTTCAACACCTTACGAATTTTGTCTTCTGGCATCATCATCCGTTCAGCCAGCTCTTCTGGTGATGGCTCACGCCCCATCTCTTGCAGCATCTGCCGTGAAATACGGTTCAGCTTGTTGATGGTTTCGATCATATGTACCGGAATACGAATTGTCCGAGCCTGGTCAGCAATAGAACGCGTGATGGCCTGGCGGATCCACCATGTCGCATAAGTGGAGAACTTATAACCGCGACGGTATTCGAATTTATCCACTGCTTTCATCAGACCGATGTTGCCTTCCTGGATCAGATCCAGGAATTGCAAACCGCGGTTGGTGTATTTTTTCGCGATGGAAATTACCAGACGCAGGTTAGCTTCTACCATCTCTTTCTTGGCACGGCGCGCCTTCGCTTCACCGATACTCATGCGGCGGCTGATGTCTTTAATCGCAGTGATTGACAAGCCAGTTTCCACTTCAATTGCGGCAAGTTTGGCGTGGCAGCGAACAACATCTTCTTCTACAGCTTTTAACGCTTCAGAATATGCTTTAGATGCGGCCATTTCTTTCTGGAACCAAGTGATATCGGTTTCGTTGCCACCGAACAACTTAATGAAGTTCTTCTTAGGCATTTTGGCCTGTTCAACGCATAATTTCATGATCAGACGTTCTTGGACACGTACTTTGTCCATCATTGAACGCATGCTTTTCACTAAGCGGTCGAACTGTTTAGGTACCAGACGGAATTCTTTGAAGATCTCACCGATTTCGAATAAGGCACCAATTGCATGTGGGTGATTTCTGCCTTTTTCTTCGATGATTTTCAGTGAGTTTTCGTATGCAGCGCGCAGCTGTGCGAAACGTTCACGAGCTTCTTCAGGATCAGGTCCTTTTGAACCGTCATCATCCTCGTTATCGGAGCCTTCGCCATCTTCGTCATCATCATCGAGATCATCTTCATCGTCTAAATCATCATCAGACAGTTCGGAACCGATATGAGTGGCGGTAGGGGCCATGTCATCTTCATCAGGATTTACAAATCCAGAGATAATGTCAGACAGACGCAACTGATCAGCTTCATATTGATCATATTGTTCCAGGATCATTGAAATAGCTTGTGGATATTCAGCCACAGAACCCTGGACTTCGTTAATCCCTTCTTCGATACGCTTAGCGATCTGGATTTCACCCTCGCGGGTTAACAGTTCTACGGTACCCATTTCACGCATATACATGCGCACAGGGTCAGTAGTGCGTCCCAGTTCGCTTTCAACAGAAGCCAGCGCGGCAGCTGCTTCTTCTGCGGCATCGTCGTCAGTATTGTCTTCAGACATCATAATGTCATCGGCGTCAGGTGCTTCTTCAAACACCTTGATACCCATGTCATTTATCATCTGGATAATATCTTCGATCTGGTCAGAATCGACCATGTCGGCAGGTAAGTGATCGTTCACTTCTGCATAGGTTAGATAACCTTGCTCTTTACCTTTTGCGAGCAACAGTTTAAGTTGCGACTGCGGAGTATGATCCATAGATATCATCCAATTTGGTAACTGTTACAACGATAAGCAACGACAAATCTAATGTGCCGTGCAAACCATCAATTATAACCATTTGCACAATACTGTGCCAGCCCGAGGCGGGATCTGAGAGTGGAAAAATCTTACGTTATAACCGCTTCATCGCGGCGATCAGCTTCTTGAGCTGTAACTTTTCGTCTTTACTCAGATCTTGCTTCAGACTTAATTCCTGGTAACGCTGTTCAATATATTGATTATTCAGCCATACCAGTGCTGTTTTAAACTCTTGCTGAACATTTTCATCCGCCACTTGATGATCCCATTGGGTCAATTTAGTTAAGACCGGGTAATCTTCCGTATCTCGATAATATTCAAGTAGTTGTGCGCTGTTCAACGTTTCAGTTCGAGTTAATTCCAATAAGCGAACCAGCAGTTCTACGCCGGTCATTTTTAAAAACTGTAATGCCGGTTGGGGCATTAACTTAAACCCCAAGCGGGGATCCTGTACGAGCAGAGCTATCGCCAGTCTAAGTGGGGTACCTCTACCTTTTAATGTTTGCTGTTGTTGAAGCTGCGCTGCAGTTTTAGCCTGGAATCCCAGACGTCGTTTCATCTCATCAACACTGCCCATACGCAGCCGGTAGGTGAGGTTTTCCAACAACAAATTTTGTAACACGCTGTCCTGTATACGTTCAATTAGCGCTATCGCTTGCTTCGCAAGAGAGGCTTTATCGCTGCCATTACGTTCTGTCAGCGTTTCAAATAGAAACTCTTCCAATGACTGTGCTTGTTCGATGAGCTGTTCAAATGCTTCTTTACCTGCTTTGCGAACCATCGAATCTGGATCTTCAGTTTGCGGTAAGAACATAAATCGCACCGTATCACCAGGTTTGAGCATTGGCAGCGCCGTTTCCAATGCTCGCCAAGCCGCTTCACGTCCGGCGTTATCACCATCGTAACAACACACTACTTCTTTAGCGCTGCGCAACAGCAATTGAAACTGCTCAGCCGTGGTGGACGTTCCCAGCGATGCGACGGCATAATCAATTCCAAACTGAGCGAGCGCCACGACATCCATATAACCTTCAACAATCAACACGCGTTCAGGATCACGGTATTGTTGCCGCAGTTCATAAAGACCATAGAGTTCATTGCCTTTATGAAATATGGGCGTCTCGGGCGAATTCAAGTATTTCGGCGTACCATCCCCGAGGACGCGTCCACCAAATGCAATGACACGTCCGCGACGGTCACGGATTGGAAACATTAAGCGGTCGCGAAAGCGGTCATAGCGACGACCTTGCTCATTGTTAATCAGCATTCCCGCTGTCAGCAGTTTTTCCTGTAACTGAGGCTTCTGGGCATAGAGGCTCATCAGGTTATCCCAGCCATCTGGTGCATAACCTATGCCGAACCGTTCCACAATGTCTTCGGATAAGCCGCGCTTTTGCAGGTAGTCAAGTACTCGTTGTTTTTGTGGGTGACTACGGAGCTGCTTTTGAAAATAGCGGCCAGCTTCTTCCATCAATTGATACAGGTCTCGACTGACACTTTCATCTGCACGATTGCCAGATTCTCTAGGAACTTCCAGCCCGAGTTGGCCGGCAAGCTCGCCGATAGCATCCAGAAAGTCTAGTCGCTCATACTCCATGACAAAATCAATCGCATTGCCATGCGCGCCGCAACCGAAACAATGGTAAAACTGCTTGTCGCGGCTGACGGTAAAAGACGGGGATTTTTCACTATGAAATGGGCAACAGGCAGCATAATTCTTGCCTGCTTTTTTCAACGGCACTTTGTGGTCGATGAGATCGACAATATCGGTTCGAGCAATCAGCTCGTTGATAAAATCTCTAGGTATTGCCATGTGTTTTCAGTCTTTGCCCTTAGACCGATGTAAACAAACAAGCCGCGCTGAAGCACGGCTTGTTCGTGAAACAACACCAGATTACTGAAGTTTGGCTTTTATGTGAGTGCTTACTGCACCCATGTTAGCCCGACCTAGTACCTGGTTTTTGACTAAACCCATTACTTTGCCCATATCGGCTATGGACGACGCACCCGTGGCTTTAATCGCAGCATCGATGATCTGATGAAGTTCATCATCAGTCAAAGGTTGCGGCAGAAATTCTTTCAGTACCAGAACTTCTGCTTCTTCTGCAGCGGCTAACTCAGGACGTCCAGCGGCTTGATACTGCTCGATTGCATCGCGCCGTTGTTTCACCATCTTGGTCAGCACAGCTATTACCTGCTCATCTGTCAGGGTCTCGCGGGTGTCCACTTCAACCTGCTTGATAGCAGCAAGCGCCATACGAATAGTGCTAAGGCGCGCCTTTTCTTTGGCGACCATCGCTTGTTTCATCTGCGCTTTAAGCTGTTCTGTTAGGCTCATAACAGGAATTAGTACAAACGTACGCGACGAGCGTTTTCGCGAGAAAGCTTCTTAGCCAGACGTTTTACCGCAGCAGCTTTGGCACGTTTACGAGCTGTAGTAGGTTTTTCATAAAACTCACGAGCACGTACGTCCGCCAGAATACCGGCTTTTTCGCAAGAGCGCTTGAAACGACGCAGAGCAACGTCGAATGGTTCATTTTCACGTACTTTAATAATTGGCATACGCCATCACCCCTTAGGTGTTATTTGTATTGCGCCACCGAAGTGACTCAAGTCAGATTAAAAATGGTGCGGAATTCTAAACCGATTACCCCTCGCTTGTAAAGGGGGACACCCTGTTAGTTTATGGCATTCTGGTTGGATATTCCTGGGTAATCACAGTAGAATTAGCGCCCATTGTAGTTGTTGGATTTTGTAGTAAGCATCATGCGGGTATTAGGTATTGAAAGTTCCTGTGATGAGACAGGTATCGCCATTTATGACGACAAGTTGGGATTGCTCTCCCATGCGTTGTACAGCCAAGTAAAGCTACATGCCGATTATGGTGGTGTGGTACCGGAACTGGCGTCCCGTGATCATGTCCGTAAAATAGTGCCGCTGATTCGTGAAGCGCTGACAAAAGCGGACACGCGTATTGAGGATCTGGATGGTATTGCCTACACCAAAGGTCCTGGGCTTATCGGTGCATTGTTGGTTGGTGCCTGTGTCGGCCGTTCGCTGGCATTTGCTTGGAACAAGCCTGCCGTTGGTGTTCATCATATGGAAGGGCATTTGTTGGCCCCAATGTTGGAAGACGATGCGCCTGAATTTCCCTTCGTGGCATTGCTGGTGTCTGGTGGGCACTCAATGCTGGTGGATGTGCAGGGTATCGGCCGCTATGAAGTGTTGGGTGAGTCGATTGATGATGCTGCGGGTGAAGCCTTCGATAAAACTGCCAAGTTGATGGGGTTGGATTATCCCGGTGGGCCACGGTTGTCAAAGTTGGCCGCTAAAGGTGAGGTAGCAGACTATAAATTCCCGCGGCCAATGACAGATCGCCCTGGGTTAGACTTTAGCTTTTCCGGGCTGAAAACTTTTGCGGCCAACACTATTGCGGCTGAACCCGATGATGAACAAACTCGTGCCAATATCGCTCGGGCTTTTGAAGAAGCAGTTGTTGATACCTTAATGATCAAATGTCGGCGTGCGTTAGAGCAGACCGGATATCAAAGGTTAGTGATTGCTGGCGGTGTCAGCGCTAATCAGCGGTTGCGGGGCGCATTGGCAGAGCTGATGCTGCGTCGTCATGGCAAAGTTTATTATCCGCGCGGTGAGTTCTGTACTGATAATGGTGCCATGATCGCTTATGCCGGATTACAACGGCTGAAGGCCGGGGAAACAGAAGCGTTGTCCGTCAAAGCACAACCTCGATGGCCGTTGGATTCATTAGCGGCCATTTAAAAAATATTCAGCGTTTTTTACGATGGAACATCTTTGACTCTTCACCTTTAAACAGGCGTCGAATGTTGTCTTTGTGACGCCAGATAATCAGGGCAGACAACATGGTGACGGGTAAGGTGAAGCGGTCATCAAACCACAGCGTATAAATTGGTGCCATCAGGCATGTGATAATTGCCGCAAGAGAAGAATAGCGGGTCAGGATAACCACTAACAGCCAGGTGCACATCAGGCTGACGGCCATATTACTAATCGGTGCCATGGCTCCCAGTGCGGTCGCGACACCTTTACCACCCTTGAACTCAAAGAATAACGGAAACATGTGGCCCAAGCAGGCCGATATCGCAATCACCCCCAGCCATATACCGTGAACCCCTAGCAGGTACGCACCATAGGCGGGTAATGCCCCTTTCACCATATCAAAAAAGAACACCAGCGCAGCTGCCCAGACACCGCCCAAACGTAATACGTTGGTGGCTCCTGGGTTTTTTGAACCTTTGCTTCTCGGGTCAGGTAAGCCTTTCAGACGACATACCAAAATGGCGCTGGAGATGGAGCCGAGTAGATAGGCTATGGCTATCATAACAACGATCAGCACTACGCTATTCAAATTGGTTTCCTTACTCGTCTTAAGGTATTATCGCGCACACGAAAAAGGCGACTCTGTGGCGTTGATGGTCTGGGTTTCTGTCAGTGCATCAGGTTATCCATCAATGTCTTATCCTACTGAAACTTGTTTCAGGTAGAAAGAGGCGAACATTAATATCAAGATGTCGGACGCGGATTATAGCGGTATTTTAGCGTACGGCTTATCTGACCTCCGATACATGCAAGGAATATTATGGACAAAGTCCTGATCCAAGGGTTGCAGATTGAGACCATCATCGGCATTTACGAATGGGAAAAGAAGCTGCATCAAACCCTGAGTCTTGATCTGGAAATGGCCTGGGATAATCGTGCTGCAGCGGAGCATGATGATTATAGCAAGGCCCTGTGCTATGAAACTGTCAGTCGGCGTCTGACACAGCTTATCTCAGAAAAACCTATTGAATTAATTGAGACTGTGGCTGAACGTGTCGCTACCTGTCTGTTGGACGAGTTTCAGGTTCCGAGGGTAAGAGTCAGAGTAATGAAACCTGGTGCGGTGCCGGCAGCCAATGCCGTTGGCGTTGAAATCGAACGTAGCAGGTAGCTTTGAAACTATGGCAAAGATATACATAAGCCTGGGTAGCAATATTGAGCCGCAACGCTACCTGCTGGCTGGACTGCAAGAGCTGCTGACGATATTTGGCGATATTTCCTGTTCTCCCGTCTATGAAAGTGAGTCGGTGGGTTTCAAAGGCGACAATTTCCTCAATATGGTGGTGTCCGCACATACTTTGTTGCCGGTGGAAGCGGTGATTGCCAGTTTTAAAGCAATTGAATTACAGCATGGGCGTCTGCCCGGGGCGAAAAAATTTGCCTCACGGACGTTGGACTTGGATTTGCTATTGTATGACGACTTGATCTGTAATACGCCCGTTATTCTCCCGCGACCAGAAATTCTCACTAATGCCTTTGTTTTATGGCCGCTAGCGGAACTTGCGCCAGCCTTGGTGCATCCAACTGCGGGTAAGTCTTATGCCCAGCTGTGGGCCGAATATGATAAGTCGCGTCAGAAACTCTGGCCGGTAGCTATAGATTTTGGCTTGTTAGCCTGATATTTCAAGGAGTTGTATGGATACGTTACAAGTGGTCATTCTGGCGCTTATTCAGGGCTTGACCGAATTTTTACCAATTTCCAGTTCCGCACATTTAATTTTGCCATCTCAATTATTGGGTTGGCCAGATCAGGGCTTATCGTTTGATGTGGCTGTCAATACCGGCTCTTTACTGGCGGTCATCATCTATTTTCGGGTTGAGCTATACAACATGGCCAAAGCCTGGTCGCTCAGTATCATCAAGCGCGAAAGCGATGACGAAAGTAAACTCGCCTGGTGGATTATCTTGGCGACATTGCCTGCGGTTTTTTTCGGGTTTCTTGCTAAAGATTTTGTGGAAACTTATCTGCGCAGTGCTGAAGTCATTGCCTTTACCACGATTGCCTTTGGTTTGCTGCTTTGGTGGGCCGATAAAACTTCACGTCTGGAGTTAACGGAATATCAATCTGGCTGGCGTAAATCCTTGCTTATCGGCTTTGCACAAGCACTGGCATTGATCCCCGGTACCTCGCGTTCTGGTATTACTATGACTGCAGCGTTGATGCTTGGCTTACAACGTGAGGCGGCAGCTCGCTTTTCTTTTCTGATGTCGGTGCCCGTGAGTTTGGGGGCTGCTATTTTGGTGGGTAAAGATCTTGCTGAAAGTCCCGAACCATTAGATATGCATGCTCTGGTGTTGGGAACCTCTATTTCATTTGTAGCCGCTTATGCCTGTATCCATTATTTTCTGAAAATTATCAGCAAAATGGGGATGACACCGTTTGTGATTTACCGATTGCTGTTGGGCGCGGGATTAGTGGTATTCATTGCATTACATAACTGAGGTGATGATGCGCGTTCTTGAACATGCTGTTTGAGAATTCTGCAGCGCTACTCGCGGATAAAAAAAATCGGCAACACCTTGGTGTTGCCGATTTCTCTGGTGTATATAACCACCATTATTACTTTTTGTAGCGAGTAGCTACGTTGTCCAGACGGTCGTTAGCGCGTTTAGCTTCAGCCTGAGCGTCCATAGCAGCTGCTTTAGCGTCTTTCACGTCAGCAGACAGTTTGCCCTGGTCAGCTTTCAGAGAGCTAACTTCGGCAGACAGTTGGTCAACTTTGTTACCCAGGTTGGCAACACTTTCTTCCAGAGCAGTGGTGTTTGCACAGCCACCCAACAGAGCAGTCATTGCTACGCCAGCAATCATCAGTACTTTTTTGTTCATTGAAGAAATCCCTTTTGAAGGTTTGGTTTTTAGTCGTTCGGCTGATGCTCAACCGATTCGTGCTTATTATCTCATAGCCAAATTAATTTGCTATGGGTATTAACAAAAAGTCCTTTTACCTTATCCGATATGATCAGAAATGCAAGTTTCAGGGGCAAATTCTGGATTTCTATACGAAATTGCTAACAAATGGGGTTACTTTTTGCATGCTTCTCTTTAACAAGCCTGATTTGTTCCAGTCGCTGCAGGTTAAGTTGTTGTCGTATTGCTTGTCCTTGGTACCCAGCGTTGATAATTGGCTGCACATTTACTGCTACGGCAGCATCAAACAACTGTTGCAGCAACTGTGCCTGAGGATATTTTTGTTGCTCTAATCCTAGGCGTCCGGTTGCATCAGCCTGACAAATTAACGCAAGCTGTCTTAATCTGGCGGGTTTGCGCCAGAAGTCGGCTTTATCAAACAGTTTTAGTATGGTTTCGGCTCTCAGCTCATCCAGAATATGAATGTTCTGGTGTTGGTCGCTTGCCAGCAAGGCAAGGTCCCGGTATTCAGCCGGAATTCTCAAGCGTTCACATAATTGGCGAATCGGAACCAGTCCCCGTTGCCCGTGACCATGATGTTTGGGCAGCAGTTCTTTGGGGGTAAGTGCTTTCCCCAAGTCATGTACCAGCGTGGCAAAGCGCACTTGAGTATCGCTGGTCAGTCTGGCCGCTTGTTTCAGTGCCATCATAGTGTGAATGCCGGTGTCAATTTCAGGATGCCATTTCGCTGGTTGTGGGATACCAAACAGTGCATCCAGTTCTGGCATTAATGGCTGTAGTGACTGGCTGGCACGTAACACCTCAAAAAACACTTGGGGTTCATCGCATTGCAGCACCTTTTCCAGTTCCTGCCATACGCGTTCGGCCGTTAACGCTTGCAGCTCACCACTGGCAGCAATCTGTTGCATCAGTGCTAATGTCTCATCGGCAACTTTGAATCCAAGCGGTGCGTAGCGGGCGGCAAATCTGGCCACTCTCAGCACCCGTAGCGGATCCTCGATAAACGCTGGCGAGACATGGCGCAATAGCTTCTGTTGCAGATCCCGCTCACCGTTGAAGGGATCGTATAAATGACCATCATCGTCAAGTGCCATGGCATTAATGGTCAGGTCGCGTCGTAACAGATCCTGCTCCAGCGTGACATCTGGACTGGCATAGCAACTGAAACCGCCATAGCCACGGCCGGTTTTTCGTTCGGTACGTGCCAACGCATATTCTTCTTGTGTTTTGGGGTGCAGAAACACCGGGAAATCTTTACCCACTTGTCGATAGCCCAACTCCAGCATTTGCTGCTCTGTTGCGCCAACAACGACATGATCTCTGTCTTTGATTTCCAAACCTAATAATTGGTCACGCACCGCACCGCCAACCAGATATATCTGCACTTGCCTTAAATCCTTAATCGAATGGATGTGAACAGAATAACACGGCCGGCGTATGCTGTGGACTTCTCGGATGATCACACAATTCATGTTAGGGGGTTTTGACAATCACTGCCCTTGTCTTAAACTGAACTGTCTCTTTCAACCAAGGATTGCCGAGCTCATGTACAAGGCGTTTTACGGACTGAGTGATAACCCGTTTTCCATTGCTCCTAACCCCACTTACCTGTTTTTAAGTGATCGTCATCGGGAAGCGTTAGCACACCTCAAATATGGTCTGGGCGAAACCGGTGGTTTTGTGCTGCTGACTGGCGAAGTTGGTACAGGCAAAACGACAGTTTCTCGGTGTCTATTGCGGCAGTTGCCTGAGAATACCGACACCGCGTTTATTCTGAATCCATCGCTGACGGAGGCAGAACTGCTAGCAACCTTGTGTGATGAGCTGGGGATTCATTACGGCGAGTCGCCCTCCCTGAAACAGCTGACGGATCTCATCAGTGGTTTTCTGCTTAACAATCATCAAGCGGGCAGAAATACCGTGATGATTATTGATGAAGCGCAGCATTTACGTCCGGAAGTACTGGAACAACTGCGGCTGTTGACCAATCTGGAAACCGACACCAAGAAGTTGTTACAGGTGATCCTTATCGGCCAGCCAGAATTACAGCAGTTGCTGAAACGTCAGGAATTACGCCAGCTTGCACAGCGTATTACCGCCCGTTATCACCTATTGCCGCTGACAGAGCAGGAGGTGGGGTTATATGTGCAACACCGATTGCAGGTTGCTGGTCGAATGGAGCCATTGTTCAATAAAGGCGCTATTCGGGCACTGCATCGTTTTAGCGGCGGTATCCCTCGTATTATTAACTTGCTTTGTGAACGAGCGCTGATGGCGGGTTACGGCCAGTCAAAAACGCCGATAGATCGTAGGATGGTGAATGCTGCCGCGGCGGAAGTGCTGGGGGACTTACCTAAGCAGCGTAACTGGTGGTTGCCGGTTTCGGCATTAACGGCGTTGGTTCTTGCATTTGGTGGCGGTTATTATGGGCTGAATTACTACCAAGGATTTAACTTAGCGCAGGCTTCGGAACATACCACCACAGCAAGCAGCCAACCGATTGAGATAACACCAAAGTTACCTGATGCGCCGGCTAAAAAGGAAGACCTGACTGCAACAGTGCTGACGACCGCTATCAATCAGAGCCGTAATATCGACACGGCTTTCGCCTCATTATTTGGACTTTGGAATAAAGCACCCTACGCGGGCGTGTCAGCATGCCAGTCGGCCAGCCAATTAGGACTGGCTTGTTATCAACAACAGGGGAATCTGGCTGCATTGCTGGCGTTGAATTATCCGGCCGTGGTTTATTTGACTGATGAAGCCGGAAAATTGTTTTATGGCACCCTGGTATCCAGCAGTTCAGATCAATTATTACTGCAACTCGATGAACAACAGTTCTGGGTGACGAAAGAATGGTTTGAACAACACTTCAGTGGCATGTACGAAGTTTTATGGCAGCCAACAGCATCAGCGCAGCAACCGATCACTGCATCCTCCAGCCTGACCAAAGTCCAATGGCTTGAGGATGCTTTAGCCAAAGCAGGAAAGCGCCAGTCTCGGGTAATGAGTTATTTTGACACTGAACTTGAGCAGGAGTTAAAAGCGTTCCAGCAAACTCATGGGTTACCGCAGGAAGGCGTGGCCTCCCTGGCAACGTTGACACAGCTGAGTATTTACCAGCATCTTTCCGGTCCGGTGCTGCAGAGTGAGGAAATTCGCTGATGTCAATTTTATTGGATGCAGTTACCCGGGCGAAACAGCAACAGTTAGACGACGCATTGGATCCGGTATTGGCACCTCGAATGCCTCAGGAAGCGCCGCGTTCATTGCCTTGGAAACCGGCATTAGTGGTCGTTGCTGCCCTCGTTGCTGGCGGTGCGATGGCATACGGTTGGCAGCAATGGCATGTTCCGCCCCAGCCGCTAGCGGCAGTCATCCCAAAGTCAGAGCCTGCGGTGAAAGTTGCACAATCTGAACCGGTAAAAACTGAACCAAGTGTCAGAATGGCGGGCAGGGCAGCTTTGCCGATTGCGCAGCCATTGCCAGCACCACAAGTTAGGACAACTGTTGAGTCCTCGCCGCCGGAAGCCTCTGACGTTAATGTCGGGACTCAACCCCAGACTCAGCCCCAAACTCAAAGCCAAACCGAAAGTCCGGCAACGACTGCTCATAATGATGCCGACGAAGGTAATGAACCCATCATCTTGGGGGCTCAACCGAATCAACGCGGTTTGCAGGCGCTGAAGGAATTGAAAGGAGCGGTGCAGACAGCGGCAGATGAAAGTGGTATTGAAGATCAACCGCAACCTGCCACGGATGATCAACAAGCGTTGATCGCCAAATTTCAGGCCGCATTGAGCGAAGTTGAGCGGCGCAATGCTATCGATAAGCCCGCTGCCCTGCCGGATGAGCCCAAACCAATGGAGCCGCCTGCCCAGTTGCCGTATCCATCCTATGGTAACTTACCGGCGAGTCTGCAATTACAAGTCCCTGAGTTTAATATTACCGCGCATATGTATGCGACAGATCCGGCTAAACGTTGGCTTAACGTGGATGGTAAAGAGTTGCAGCAAGGCGACAAGATTAAAGGCAAACTCACGATCATTGAAATCCGCCCTCAGGATGTGGTGCTAGAAATCCAGGGAACGCGATTTAAGGTTCCGGCGATTTAGCCATTTTGGTAATAACTAAGGCACCCGTGGGTGCCTTAGTTATTACTGTCATTGGTTAAGGGTGTGTCCTAACCACAATGTGAGTCCATAACCGATACAGTAGGACAACATTAGCGGTGGTACATATTTCAGGTAGGAGACGAACGTCAGCTCCTTAACCTTACTCATGGCAACAATACCGGAAGCTGAGCCAATCACGAGTAGTGAACCACCAACACCTACCGAATAGGTGAGTCCTAACCAGCCGGAAAGCTGCAGTTGTGGGTCGGCTTTCAGCAGTGCTGCGGTCAATGGCACGTTATCTAACAATGATGACCCCATTCCGGTGACAAAGTTGGCAATATCGGGATTATGTGCTGCATACACTTGTGCCAGTTGATCCAATACACCAATCTCTTTCAGCATTCCCACTAAAAGTAATATGCCAAGGAAAAACAGCAGCGTGTCATATTCCACCTGTCGAATATACTCCAGAATACGGATCTCTTCGGTATCAGTATGCACTGTCTTTCCTACCAGAAACATCACTGACAGGCCGGTTAAAAAAGTGAGTACCGGAGGAATACTAAACAGAATATTGAGCACCATGGTCAGGATGATGGTACTGATGAATATCAATCCAATGATCAAATCAACGGTTTCATAATCCTGCTTTGCCGGGAGTGCGGTAACTGTACCTTTGGCATTTAGTGAGAACAGCGTTGCTAATATAATGACGGCTGTCGCTGCCGGAAGCACTAACAACAATAAATCGGCCATATGGACATGACCACTGAGGAAGATCATCAGTGTTGTGACATCGCCAGTAATTAATGAAACCCCACCAGAGTTAACCGCAAAAATAATTAATACGGCCATCCGCTGTTTGAGATGACTGTCGAGCTGAAAGGTCGTCAACAGTCCAAGTGATACCAAGGTTGCCGTGACATTATCACAGATGGCGGACAGGCCCAGCGAGAACAGTGCTACCTGGAGCATCAACATCCGCACCGTTATCTGCTTTGGAAACAGCTTTCCTACGATAATCTGGATCATCCCTTTTGCATTGAGGTAAGCAACGAAAGTCATGGTCGACATCAAAAATAGCCAGAGCGTGGCAATGTCTAACAGGTTTTCAGACAGTCGGCCCTGCATCAATTTTTGATGACCGCTGTCGCCAGCAGCAATAAACAAGGCTATCCAGGAGATACAACCCAAAAACAGGGTGGTTTTAGCTTTGTTGATGTGGGTGACTTCTTCAAAAATGATACTGAGCAGTGCCAGCACTGCCAGAATAAGCAAAAAAGTATGCAGCATGAGCTATTCCCGCCAGAAATCATGACGCTTAAGCTCGAAACTGCCTGGGAGCTAACCATCAAGCTTCAATTAAGGTTTATGTGATGAAGCGCACAGATCTGACCACATCATCAATCTTGATGCAATGCGCTAAAGCCCTTGAATTGATGGGACCTTAGTCGGGGTGGTATTGACTATTTCGGCTGTTATATGCTGTAGCGTTGGCGTCGTTGTATGTGTTGGTGCTACGACTCAAACGTTATTGCCGTGTTGATAACCCCCCGAGTTTGAAGGGCAATAAAAAACGGGACACAAGGTCCCGTTTTTGATGTAGATACCGACTTATTTCATGCTGGCAAACACTTTGTCTGCCGCTGCCAAGGTCGCTTCAATCTCTGTTTCGCCGTGAGCCAACGACAAGAAACCTGCCTCGAACGCACTAGGTGCCAGGTACACACCTTCATTCAGCATGCCGTGATAGAACACTTTGAACTGTTCAACATTGCATTTGGTAACTTGAGCGAAGTTAGTCACTTCGGGAGCATCGGTGAAGAAAAGGCCGAACATGCCACCGACGTAGTTAACAGCCATCGCAATACCGTGTTTGGCCGCTGCCGCCTTGATGCCTTCGGCTACACGTTTGGTCTTTGTTGCCAGCGCTTCGTAGATCCCTGGTTCACATAGCGCTTCCAGTTGCGCCAGTCCGGCACTCATTGCTATGGGGTTACCAGAAAGCGTGCCTGCCTGATAAACCGGCCCGGTTGGCGCAATGTATTGCATCACATCTTTACGACCGCCGAACGCACCAACGGGCATACCACCACCAATCACTTTACCCAAAGTGGTGAGATCGGGTGTCACGCCATAATAGCCTTGGGCGCCACCTTTGGAGACGCGGAAACCTGTCATCAC
The DNA here is from genome assembly GCF_029167175.1 of Shewanella sp. A32. Taxonomy (NCBI): domain Bacteria; kingdom Pseudomonadati; phylum Pseudomonadota; class Gammaproteobacteria; order Alteromonadales; family Shewanellaceae; genus Shewanella; species Shewanella sp. A32. The sequence goes on along the minus strand of NZ_JARFTS010000005.1, from coordinate 63,579 downwards.
TTCATCGATGATCAACAGTGCTTGGTAGTCATCACAGATAGCACGCAATCCTTGCAGGAAGCCAGGCTGTGGTGGTACACAGTTCATGTTCCCGGCAACGGGTTCAACGATGATACAGGCGATTTCATCTGGGTACTTTTCAAACAAGGCTTTTACTGAATCGAGATTATTGTACTCGGCAGTCAGCGTATGCTTGGCAAAGTCCTCTGGGATACCAGGGGAACTTGGCTGGCCCATCGTCAGCGCGCCAGATCCGGCTTTTACCAGCAGGCAATCCGCATGGCCATGGTAACATCCTTCAAATTTGAGGATTTTGTCGCGTTTGGTAAAACCACGCGCCAGACGAATAGCGCTCATGGTAGCTTCGGTGCCTGAACTCACCATACGTACTTGTTCAATGGATGGCACCATTTCACGGACTTTCTGCGCCATTTCCACTTCCAGTGCAGTTGGGGCACCGAAAGACAGACCATTTGCCACAGCATTCAATACCGCTTCACGGATCTTGGGATGATTGTGACCCAGAATCATCGGTCCCCATGAGCCCACATAATCCACATAAGCCTTTCCGTCCGCGTCATAGATATATGCGCCGTCGGCTTTGTCGATAAACAGTGGGGTGCCGCCAACGCCGTTGAAGGCGCGCACCGGTGAGTTAACACCGCCGGGAATAGTTTGCTTGGCCTGTTCAAACAGGTCTTCAGAACGGGTCATATCATTTCCTTACAGTTGATAGCCGACTTATCTGTCGGCCTTACGTGAATACCAGTTAACCGGACACTCATATTTTTCCAGTTGATCGGCAACTCCGAGTGTCAGGGCGAACAGCGCCATACGGATCAACAAGCCATTGTCTGCCTGACGGAAGATCGCCAGATAGGGATGATTGTTGAGGTCGTTATCCAGCTCATTTGCCTGCGCACGGGAATCGCGAGGCAGCGGATGCATGATAACGGTATTGGACTTACAGTTTTTGGTATAGATGGCACTGTTCAAACGGAATTTACCACGATACTTATCGGCTTCGTCCTGAGACGGGAAGCGCTCTTCCTGGATCCGTGTTAGATACAGAATATCAGCATCATGTAAATTACCTTCCAATTGATCGGTAATTGTGACGCGATGCCCGGCATTTTCAATGTCGGCGATCACAGAGTCTGGCATCGCCAGTTCTTTTGGTGAAATCAGAGTAAAGCTGATGTTTTTGTACATGCACAGCAAACGCGACAGTGAGTGCACGGTGCGGCCAAATTTTAGATCGCCTACCATCGCAATGTGCATGCCATCAATGGTCAGGCCATTACTGTTCAACTCTTTTTTGATGGTGAACAGATCCAGCAGTGCTTGCGTTGGATGTTCGTTGGAGCCATCACCGCCATTAATCACTGGTACGCGCGAACCTTCAGCAAACTCTTTCACTGAAAATGACTGCGGGTGACGCATGGCAATCACATCGGAGTAGCTGGACAGCACCCGGGCTGTATCGTACAGCGATTCGCCTTTAGATAAGGATGAGTTAGCCATACCAACGGTTTCAGCTACACGCCCACCAAGCAGGTCGAAGGCGCAGCCAAAGCTGACACGAGTACGAGTACTGGGTTCAAAAAACAGGTTGCCCAGAATCGCTCCATCCAGCACACGGGTACGCTTTTCCCGCAATGCATATGGCGTCATACGTTTAGCAACTTCAAAAATGGTTTGAATGGCATCCAGATCTAACTGGTTTACAGACAGGATGTGTGATCCCTGGAATTGGTTCATCAGCCTTGTTTCCGTGTAGGGTGTGTCGTTAAAGACACAATGGTTAGAGGGTGTTTGGCTGAGGCGAAACTATAACAGATGCCCCTAATCAATAAAATGATCTGTCTCTGAAAATTACAGAAAGATACCCAGATAATAACGGCGATTTTGCTATTAGGCTCATCGGCAATATTTTCCAGCAAATGGTCTTTGACGCGACATTGCCAAGGGTTTTGCTGATGGCTGTGGACCAAATATAACAGCGGCTGGGCCTGAGTATGTTGCACATACCACAGAATACTAATGTATTCTTAAAAAACATGGAGAAATGCGGCAGTATGTCATAGCATTAGCCCGCTGCTAAATGACAGCGAAAGCCACGTTTCCGGCAATTTCACTAACCGTTAAAGTACCCAATCAGATGCCCAAGTTTCCAGACTTTCATTTTCACCCGGGGACCCAACTAAGACTACGTCTTAGTTCTAACTATTTTACCACTCATCCGGATTATCTGGTGTTACTGGCATTGTCAGCGCTGGTGGGGGCAATTGCAGGTTTAATTGTGTCCATGTTTGAAATTGCCATTCATTTTATGACGGATTACCGCATCCATTATTTTGATTATTTAGGATTGCCAGCCTGGATTACCGCAATTTTAGTCATTCTTGCCGGTGCTGTTATTTCCGCCTTAGGTTTCTGGATGACAGCGCGTATTGCACCAGAAACGTCAGGCAGTGGTATTCCTCATGTTGAGGGCGCCTTAGACGGATTGCATGATATCCGTTGGTGGCGAGTGTTACCGGTTAAATTCATTGCCGGGGTTTGCACTATCAGTTCTGGCATGGTGTTAGGACGCGAAGGCCCTTCCGTGCAGATCGGTGGGGCGGTAGGGCGCATGTGTGCTGAAGCGGCTAAACGTTTTCAGTACGCACCCCATGTGTTGACGGCATCCGGTGCGGCGGCTGGTCTGGCGGCGGCGTTTAATGCGCCGTTGGCAGGCATATTATTTATCGTGGAAGAGATGCGACCACAGTTTCGCTACAACTTCACTTCGTTTAAATGCATCACTCTGGCAACACTTACCGCAACCATTGTATTACGATACTTCCGCGGTCAAGAAGCGGTGATGGATATTCCCACCTTTAAGGTACCGCCTCTGGCCTCCCTATGGTTATTTTTAGCCCTGGGGATCATCTTCGGTATCGTCGGCATCTACTTTAACCGTTGGATTTTAAAGGCCACCGCAGCGTTTAAGCGCTATCACAATAACCGGTTGTTGAAAGTAACGATTACCGGGGCACTATTTGGTGGTGTGTTTGCGTTCTTCCAGTTATATGTGCCTGATATGGCAGGTGGGGGGATTGCGCTGATCACCACTTTTGTGCGGGAACCGATGGCCTGGGTGGTTCTGGTGATTCTATTTGGTCTCCGAGTGCTGGCCACCATTGGCTGTTTTGCGTCGGCTGCACCGGGTGGTGTATTTGCCCCTATGCTGGCATTGGGCACCTTGCTAGGGCTGGCTTATGGCATTATTGCAGCGGGTTTGTTCCCTGATTTAGTTGCTGAACCAGGTGTGTATGCCGTGGCTGGCATGGGCGCGTTGTTTGCCGCGACGGTGCGCGCACCGGTAACGGGAATTGTGTTGGTGGTTGAAATGACGGATAACTACCAGTTGATCCTGCCATTATTGGCAACTTGTCTGGGCGCGACCTTCATCGCGCAAGCACTTGGCGGCAGTCCACTGTATTCTGCGCTGTTACAACAATCATTGGCGGCTAAGGCTGCAGAAGTTAATGGCGCGGAAGCCAATGCGTCAACTAATGCGGCAGCTGTTGACGCTGCGATTCCTACCGAAGGCGCTAGTGTGTCACCCGCCAGTACTGATACCGAGGCCAGCGCAGAAGCCCAGGATAAACCTTCGCCATCAGTTTAACCGTGGTCAGATTTCAGGTTAACGGCTGGCGATGCTGAACGAAACTTGACGATTGTGCGTCATGTGCTCGCCAGCAAGGTGTTAAGTCCGTAGAATCCAACATTTGTGTCCATAGCTGGCTATGGTGCCTTATTTATACATTGCTTCCGGTGGCGTCGCCGGTGCCTGTGTATCTTCCCACTAACAATTGCATAAAGGGGCAGTAAGATAATGGCAAACTATCACCGTTGGTTACTGCGTTTGCAGTTACTGGAACGTAGTATCAGGCCTTCATCTCTGTATCTGCTGGGATTGTTGCTGGTAGCGTTTGCTGTCGGTGCGCTGTCACTGTCATTGTGGCAAGACAACAGTCCCACATCGAATAAATCTAATGTTAAGAAGATCAATCAATTAACGTCAGAATTGAATAGCCAGTCACAAATATTGGCGAGCCGTAATCTTGAATTACAGTTGGCAAAGGAGTCCAATAAAGAGATGCAGGAGATGTTCGCCAAGCAACATCAAAAGCAGCAGGATCTTGAACGGGAATTGGCCTTTTACCGCAGTATTATGGCGCCCGAAAACAACGTTGATGGCGTCGCTATTAATGGTATTGAGTTGCAACCCGGGCACAAAAAACGGAGTTATCGTTTGCGGATAGTGCTCACCCAGTTGCAGAAACGAAAACAATCGCTGACTGGTCGCGCTGAGGTCTCTTTGCAAGGACTGAAGTCGGGCAAAGAAAACGAGATCCAACTTGAGTCTTTGATTGGTAAAGACAAATTGGGTTTCAGTTTCAAATATTTTCAAGTGCTAGAAGTCGAATTTGTCCTGCCGGAAGCGTTTGAACTGCAGCGACTCTCTGCCAAAGTTATTGTTCCGGCAAGTCGATGGAGCAAAGGTGGCGAGACCGAACAAAGTTACAGTGTGCCGGAATTACTGACCGGAGAAAAAGACTCCGGGATAATACTTGAACAAGAAAGTCAGGTATTAGATAATCCGCCACAGCAATCAGATGTAAGAGGTAGTAATGACTGAACAAGCTGAATCAGTGATGCCCATTCGTTTTACCGATGCGGCCGCTGCAAAAGTCAAAGCTTTGCTGGAAGAAGAACAAAACAGTGCACTTAAACTGCGAGTTTATGTGACTGGTGGCGGCTGTTCAGGATTTCAGTATGGCTTCACCTTCGATGAAAAGGTTAACGATGGTGATTTGACAGTAGAGAAACAAGGGGTGCAGCTGGTGGTTGACCCAATGAGCCTGCAATATTTAGTTGGTGGTGAAGTGGATTATACTTCCGGTCTGGAAGGTTCTCGTTTCTTTGTGAAGAATCCCAATGCCAAGACCACCTGTGGCTGCGGTGCCAGTTTTTCCGTGTAACGCTAAAGCTGCATAACAAAAAACCGCCGAATTAGGCGGTTTTTTGTTAACTATTCATAGCATTAAGCATCACTGCATAATGTTGAAATTAATATTCCGCTCAAAAACAGCGCCAACTTTAGGTGTGAATACGACCCAAAGTTGCAGCATGGTCAGCAAAATCAACACGGCGATAATCGACCATCCAGGGATGTTGGCCAGGTAAGGCCATATCCGTGATTGCTGAAGTTGTTGCAGCAGTTGCGGATTTAAATCTAGGACATAAGGCAATAAACTGCTGCTAACCAGTCCGAAAATGGCATATCCCCTTAACAGCCATAGCCCAGCCTTGTGGCGTGCCATGATGGCCATCAACATCATTATCGTCAGCATCGCGAACATTACGGCAAAACCACCGATGAAACAGGTTAATGACAGCAGAGCATATACCAGCATCAGCAACAACAAGCGTTTTGGAAAGGGGGATTTTGTTGTTGCAGTCATCGTCAATGCCTCAGTGAGACTTTTTGGGTGACAGACTGTTGTCGAAGTCGTAAGGCGATACCACCACGCCTAAATCATCTACTTGCGGGAATACCGCAACCAACAGCTCATCATCTGCCATGCCGGGTGTCCAGCGATCCTGCCAATCCTGCAAACTAACCGCTAATGGCTGACAATCTGCCCAATCTTCCTGCGCCCATTCTCTGGCTGCATCTTCACTGGGCCATACCGGAATGCAGTCTTCATCGTCGGTGGTGAGCATCACACAGCCAGTATCATCATGCAGTACCCACAGCTCTTTTTGCTCGCGGACCTGCTCAATCATGTAATCAAAGCGTTTTTCGGGTGACATCTTTTGCTGCTTTTTAGTCGGAGATTCAGCGTTCACTGCATCGATTCCTGTCAACGGTTGAAGCGGCGCATGCTACCACCGCACATGTGGATGATAAAGCCTTTCGCGCGATTATTTCGCTGGAAATCTGGCACCCAGCACCGCTTCACGAGTCGCGCCGGTGACTGCTGGCAAGTTAGCTGGCAAGTTTTCCACATGGCGTAAAGCTAACCACGCGAAAGCAATACCTTCAACCCACTTGGGATCAACCCCCAGCGCATCCGTAGTCAATAACTGATGATGTGGCATCAATGCGGCTAAACGCTGCATCAATGTATCGTTAAGCGCACCGCCGCCACAGACATACACCTCACCAGTGCTACAGAGCTTTTGAATATCATTAGCGATACTGTAACAACTGAGGTCCAACAAGGTTGACTGAATATCTTCTTCACTTAACTGGCCAAATTCTGAAAGTTGTTGTTCAAGCCACGCCTGATTAAACAGTTCACGCCCGGTACTCTTCGGATACGCCTGTGAAAAGTAAGGATGTGATAGCAACTGTTGCAGTAGCCCTTGATGCGTCTTACCACTGGCGGCCCACAAACCGTGCTGGTCGAAGGGTTCTTGCTTGACCTGTTGGATCCAGGCGTCAATCAGTGTATTACCGGGGCCGGTATCAAACCCCAGGACTTGGTGACTGTCACCGGGTAGATATGTCACATTACCAATACCTCCGATGTTCAGGATCACCCGCGTCACTCCTGGTTTGGCGAAAATTTGCTGATGAAAAGCGGGAACTAGCGGTGCCCCCTGTCCCCCCAAGGCAATATCTTTACGGCGAAAATCGGCAATGACATCGATGCCAGTTTCAACGGCGATGGTATTAGGGTCACCAATCTGCAGGGTAAAACCGACTTCCAGATTGGGCATGTGCCGTACTGTCTGTCCATGACTGCCGATTGCAATAATATCTTCAGGTGCCACCTGTGCCTTAGACAACAGTTGATTGACTGCCTCGGCAAAAATTTTACCCACGGTGCGGTCAAGCCGGCCAAGCCGATTAATTTCATCGTTGCCTGGCTGACATAGCCGCTGCAGCCCTTTGTACAAATGCTCTGGATAAGCCTCGGTATGATGCGCCACCAGTCGAGGTTTTTGTGCTGAAAAGTCCACAAGTGCGGCATCCACGCCATCCATACTGGTACCGGACATCAGTCCGATATAATAAGCGGTTTTCATATCCATTCTTTCCATTATTGCTTAGCAATTCTGACTTGCTGATTCTGTGCGAGTTTTGCCATCAACTGATGACTGAGCGCGGTAAAGGCGGCTTTCTCTTTCGATGCAATTGGCAGTGCTTTTGGCAGGTCTACCGTTCTGGGATTACGGTGTACTCCATTGACGATAAATTCGTAATGCAGATGTGCGCCGGTGACGCGACCGGTCCGCCCCAGAGTGCCGATAATCTGGCCTTGTTTCACCGTATCACCACGTTTGACCTTACGCTTGTTAAGGTGCAGATATTTCGTAGTGTAGGTTTCGTTGTGTTTAATAAACACATAGTTACCGTTGTATTGGTTGTAACTGGCTTCAATTACTTTACCATCGCCGGCCGCCTTGATAGGTGTGCCGATGGCAGCAACATAGTCAACCCCGCGGTGTGGCCTCACTAGTCCGGTCACAGGGTGGAGACGCTTAGGATTGAAATTAGAGCTGACATATTTAAAGTCTACTGGTGAGCGTAAGAAGGCTTTGTGCATGCTATGGCCATCAGCCGAATAGTAATTGCCGTCGGTATACCGTACCGCCGTATAATGCTGTCCTTGGTTGATAAATTCTGCTGCTAAGATATTACCGTTACGGAGAAATTCGCCGTCGGCATATTCCTGCTCATAAATGAGCGCAAAGCTGTCTCCTTCACGAATATCCAATGCAAAATCGACGTCCCAGCCAAAAATAGTCGCGAGTTGCATAATTTGGGCGGGGGTTAATCCGGCATCTATACCGGCATTCCAAAAATTGCTTTTTATCTCAGCGCGTGCAAACTGCTGTCGATTTTCAACGTCCTTATCGATAACCGTCGCCTGGTAACCATCGCCGTGTTGCTTAATAAGCAGGGTTGAGATGGCGTCGATTTGGTAACGCAACTGCTGCAGTGAGCCATCGGCATTCTTCCCAATAACAATCTCTTCCCCGGGCATAATTTTTATCAGGTTTTTTTTCGCCAGCGGGAGCTGCGTAATATCGTAAACCTCTCTGGCCGTTAGCTGCGCCCGGCTGAAGACCGCCGCCAGCGTATCGCCTTTTTTAATATCGAAATGTTCCAGCTCCGCCATAGTATCAGGCTGCACATCTGACTGCGGTTCAAGCGATTGCTGGGTTTCTTCGGTAATTTCCGAGGTGATGGCTTCGGCGGCCGCTTCAGATTCTTCCACGGCGCCGCTTTCCGAACTTTCCACTGTGTTCGGTGCTTCTGGGGTGCGGAATGCTAACGGTACATCGTAACGAACATTGGCGGTGGCTGGTGGTGTCTGTCGAAAAGCAGAGGCCTCTTCAGTCGGAAAAATCAGAATAATGAAGGCGACAAGAGAGAGAATACCGAGCAAAATCTGGTGCTTTTTCGGTAGTAATCTGAAGAGCGTAATAATTTTTGCCATTGACCCCGGTACCAAATCGTAAAACTTGGGCATTGCCCGTCAGTTTACACACTTTAAATTAGGCTGGCTAACAAGTAACATAAGTCTCTTTGATTTTGTAGAGCCTCGGGAGTTGTTGGCAAAATGGCTGATTTAGCGCAGGTATTGGCGGAGATTAAACGCGGTACAGAGGAAATCCTGCTGGAATCTGATCTGGTGGAGAAACTGAAAGAAGGACGTCCGCTAAGAATTAAACTGGGCGCCGACCCAACTGCACCGGATATTCATCTGGGGCATACAGTGATCCTGAATAAGCTGCGCACTTTCCAGGAGTTCGGTCACGAGGTGATATTTTTAATCGGGGATTTCACCGGCATGGTGGGTGACCCAACCGGTAAAAATAGCACTCGTCCGCCATTAACGCATGCGCAGGTGATGGCGAATGCCGAGAGCTATAAAGAGCAGGTCTACAAGATTCTCGATCCTGAGAAAACGCGCATTGAATTCAACTCCACTTGGCTGGAGAAATTAGGAGCTGCCGGCATGATCCGTCTGGCGGCGCGGCAGACAGTTGCCCGCATGATGGAACGTGATGACTTTAAAAAGCGTTATGCATCCGGCCAGTCAATCGCCATTCATGAATTTATGTACCCGTTATTACAGGGGTATGATTCCGTGGAGCTGAAAGCGGATATCGAACTCGGGGGTACCGATCAGAAGTTTAACCTGCTGATGGGGCGGGAATTGCAGAAAGCCGAAGGGCAGAAGCCACAGGCTGTGATCATGATGCCATTGTTGGAAGGTTTGGATGGCGTTAAGAAAATGTCCAAATCTGCAGGCAATTATATTGGTGTCAGTGAAGCGCCAGACGAGATGTTTGGTAAGCTGATGTCCATTTCCGATGAACTGATGTGGCGCTATTTTGAGTTACTGTCATTCCGTCCATTGGGCGAGATTGAACAGTTTAAAGTCGACGTTGCCAATGGCGCCAACCCGCGTGATATTAAAATTCTGCTGGCAAAAGAGATCATTACGCGTTTTCATGATGAGCAAGCAGCTGAAGCAGCACACCAGGCCTTTATTGATCGGTTCCAGAAAGGGGCTTTGCCCGAGGATATCGACGAAATTACCCTGAGCGCGGGCGCCGAGGGCATTGCCATCGCTAATTTGCTGAAAGATGCCGGATTAGTAGCGTCGACGTCAGAAGCGCTGCGTATGCTCAAACAGGGCGCGGTGAAAATGGATGGCGAGCGAGTGGATGACGGCAAGCTGCATTTTAATGCTGGCGTCACTGCCATATTCCAGGTGGGTAAGCGTAAATTTGCTAAGGTCACCGTGGCCTAAAGGGCGCTGGTGAATTAAAAAAGGGCCTGATGGCCCTTTTTTATTGCAGCTTGTTGTCAGCTGTGTGGGCCGTTATGTTGCAATGATTGGTGCTAAAGAAATTGTCTTCACTGCAACGCCAGCTTAAGCGGGCTTTTTCTAACGCCCAGTGGCCCTTTTTCTTGCCCAACGCCAAAATTAGCAGCATCTGCGGGTGGCCGGATTGGGATGGCCTTACACTATAGGTGATCACTTTACCTTGATATTCCTTTGCGGTGACCAGTTCAAACCCGGTTCCTGAATATTGCTGACTGATCTGCTGTGGGTCATGGCTCCAGCTCGCTTGCTGTTGCTGCGCTATGGCGAGGGACTTATTGAAATGACTAACCGGCTGTGCGGCATAGGACAGCACTAACGGCGGTTCTGGCAGTGCTGGGTTAGCGACAGACTTAATCGTCGCCACCGCCGTATGACAATACAACAGTAACAGCGCTACAGAGCTAATGGCTGAAACACATCTCATGAACACCTCATCCATCCTAATTTAAACCGAGAGCGCTTTCACTTCTCTCTTGTATGGGACAGCATTGGGTTGCGTGAGTTCCAAGGATTGTGGTCAAACGGTTATTGCGCCGACAGCTGGTCTGCCATGGTTTGGTAATCAATAAAGTCTTGGTGTTTGGTTACCCGATGGTTCAGTAGGTCCAGATTCAGCGTGGTAACACCTGGGATAGCGATATCAATAATTTTTCCGGGTTTACCAAATTGCTCTCCAGGGCCTTTGAAGTGGTAGTTACCAATCATCACAACCAATGAACCAGAGTTAAACATGTGTTCAATGTTAAATTCGTACTCCAGCACACCCCGGTGAGCACGTTCCAGAAAGTCAATGATATGTCGGCTTCCGGTATATGAACGGCCAGCCGTGACATCCACAAAGACACTATCGCGGTTATAAAAAGTCGCCAGCTTTTGGTAATCATGGTTGGTATAAGCGTCGATATAGCTCATCGCCATCTGTTGTTCTGGCGGCATTTCGCCAGTATCTGCCAACAGCGGGGAACATATCAGAACTAATATCAACAACAGATAACGCAAACTATAAGTCTCTTTCCGGAAAAATATTGACGCAAGAAGCGGCTCACTCAATGCCGCCGCAGATAGTGTCGTCCGGACTGTAGAAAAATACCATTGGCAGAAAATTCCGGAGAGCTCTGGCATAATGCCTCTTGCTCCTGAGTGAATCAACCCTCTGTCGGCAGGGAAATGTAAGCAACCGTCTATACGCGGGAAAATCGTAAAATGATGGGTTAACGATCATCCATTTGTTTCAGATGAATGTTGAGCGCATCCACTGAAATACGGATTTCAATCACTGATAGGATCAGTGAATACAACAATAACAAGAGGCTGGCACCAAAGATCAGCGAGCCAGATTTATTAAAGCCCAAATAAATCATAATCATGCACAGTACACACAGGGCAAAGCTGGATACGCCCGCTTCCTGCATGCGTTTAATGATGACAATCCGACGTCGCAGATTTTTCAGCTGTTCACTGGCGATCGGTTTATCCGCAGCACTCAGACTGCGGATCAGTGCTGCCAGCGAGAAAAAACGATTAGTATAGGCCAGTAATAACAGCGAGATGGCGGGAAATAACAACGCTGGTGTCGTAAGCGAAATAGACATCTGTTCCAACATAACCTCTCCCTGAATTTTTGATGCCAGTTAGCACATTATAAAAAGCTTTTAGTGTGTGTGGAACCAGCGTAAGCCAATCCATATCACCGGTATAGCCGTTAACAGAATTATCCAAAAAGCTATGGCGGCTTTGACCAGCACAGTCGCTCGGCGAATATCTGTTGCGGTCGGTAAATTGCCATAAGTGAGCTTGCTACTGCTCACTTTTACGCCGTTATACTTCTGTGGGCCACCTAATTCGATGTGTAGCATGGCAGCTACCATGGCACACAGTTGCTGATAACTGCGCAAGTCTTGATGATGACTAATCTTATGCGTTGTAAATAACCAGTTTATGCCGCCACTTAGTGACAGTGAAAATCGCCACAGTAATAGCGGAACCCAAAACAGTAGCTGATTGCTCCAGCTCAACGCACGGCTGAAATAATGATATCGCGGGTTTTGTGGCCACCAGATCTGTTGCAACTGCCATAACATTGCAAACAACAAAGTTACTGGTGCGCCAAATAACAGATAGGTCGTGAGGCTAGCGAGTAATCGGTATCCTGGGACGGTGACCAATGCTTCAATCGTCGCTTTGGCGATCCCGGTTTCAGACAGCTCGGCCGTGTCTCTGGCAACCCAATCTGACAATAAACTGCGCGCACTGGATTTGTCGCCGTTTTGTAATGCGGTGGTGATGTCACCTGCTGCTCGCAGAATGTGTAAATCTTGCAAACACAAATAGAGGAGCAGCATTTCAAAAAACCAGGGATATTCCGCGAGGTAAAGTAGCAGTGAGCTGATCACCCAGAAGGGTAATACCAGTAACAATAACGACAATACCCCAGCCAGTGCCTGCTGGCTGGAGGCCCGTTCGGTATGCAGAACTTTAGCTGCCAGCGATTTTGCCAGTTCACCCAGCCAGCGCAGTGGCTGTAACGGTGCAGGCAGTGGCAGATATTTCACCGCCACTAACGGCAAAAGCACGGTGGCGAAATACTGCAGCAGCTGCCCGTCCTGACTCACTAACTTATCAACGAAAGATGCCAGCATAAGTTCATAGTTGCTGCAGCATGCCGATAACCATTAGGGCAGAATGCTTGCCGGCTTTTATCAGATATGTATCAAAATCCACCGGAGAATCGTTATTAGCATTGTCAGACAGTGAACGGATCACCACAAAAGGGACGTTAAACTGATGACATACCTGCGCAACAGCGGCTCCTTCCATTTCACAGGCTGCCATTTGCGGAAAATGACGACGCATCACAGCGGTCCGTTCAGGATCGCAGATAAAACTATCACCGGTGCAGATTAAGCCTTCCATCGCTTTAACTGTTCCCAGCCCGCTAATCGCGGCTTTGGCGGCAGTGATCAGTTTTGCATCGGCGGTAAATGCTGCCGGCTGTTGCGCCATCTGGCCAATTTCATAACCGAATGCGGTAACATCCACATCGTGATAGCGCAGTTCACTCGAAATGACGATATCGCCAATGTCCAGGTTGTCTACGAAACCCCCGGCGGAACCCGTATTGATCACTGCATCAACGGCAAATTTTTCAATCAGTAAACTGGTCGCCATTGCTGCCGCCACTTTGCCAATTCCTGAGCGGGTGATCACAACCTCTTTTCCCGCCAGTTGGCCGCTAACAAACTCTACCGCGCCGATAGTGAGCGAATGTGCATTGCTCAGTTCCGTAATGAGGTGAGCAACTTCCGGCTCCATGGCGCCGATGATCCCGATTTTCATGGATAACCCTTTATCAATTCAGTAAAAAAACGGCTCAATATACCATAGTGAATTTCATCGCCACAAAAAAATGCGCATCGCGGAAAACCGTGATGCGCAACAGGACAGGAAGTATCCTTAGCGCTAATCGAAAAAGTTAAGAATACCGCGGGCAGCGTCACGACCTTCGGCAATCGCAGTGACTACCAGATCTGAGCCGCGCACCATATCGCCACCGGCAAACACTTTTGGATTACTGGTCTGAAATGGTGTGTCGCTTTCTTTGGGTGCCTTTACTCGCTGCCAGTCATCGACCTCTATGCCATAGTCCGCGAACCAACTGGCAGGACTTGGCTGGAAACCAAAGGCGATGATAACGGCATCGGCTTCCAGTAACTGCTCGCTTCCAGGAATCGGTTCTGGACGACGACGGCCACTGGCATCCGCTTCACCCATACGGGTTTCTACACATTCAATGCCGACAACTTTTCCCGCGACAGTCTTGATTGCTGTGGGCTGGCGGTTGAACAGGAACTCAACGCCTTCTTCGCGGGCATTTTTGACTTCACGGCGTGAACCGGGCATGTTGGCTTCGTCTCGACGATATGCACAAATCACCGACTCGGCACCTTGACGCACGGCAGTACGTACGCAGTCCATGGCGGTATCACCACCACCTAGCACTACCACCTTTTGCCCCTTGAGGCTGACGTATGACTGCTGTGCATCTTTCTCACCTAACAACTCTTTGGTGTTGGCAATAAGATAGGGCAGTGCCTGGATAACCCCTTGCGCATCTTCACCGGGAAGACCAGCCTTCATGGCGGTGTAGGTTCCCATCCCCAAGAATACTGCATCGTACTCATCCAGCAATGCGCTAAATGCTACATCTTTGCCGATTTCAGTACCAAGACGGAATTCAATGCCCATGCCTTCCATCACCTGGCGGCGGGTTGCCATAACAGATTTATCCAGTTTAAAGGCGGGAATGCCATAGGTCAGCAAGCCACCAATCTGCTGGTAACGATCGTAAACGACCGCTTTTACACCGTTGCGTGCCAGAATATCAGCACAGCCAAGTCCGGCCGGGCCAGCACCAATAATCGCGACGCGCTCTTTACGCGGCACGACTTTGCTCATATCGGGTTTCCAGCCCTGGGCCAGCGCGGTATCGGTAATATATTTTTCGACATTACCTATGGTCACTGCGCCATATTCTGCATTCAAGGTACATGAACCTTCACACAGCCGGTCCTGAGGACATACCCGGCCGCAGACTTCCGGCAGGGTATTGGTTTCATGGACCAGATCGGCAGCATCCATAATCCGTCCCTGTTTAGCGAGGCTTAACCAGTTAGGAATATAGTTATGCAGTGGACAGCGCCATTCACAATAAGGGTTGCCGCAGTCCAGACAACGGTCAGCCTGCTGGTTAACCTGTTGCTGAGTGAACGGCTGATAAATCTCAATAAACTGTGTCTTACGCAGCTCCACTGGCTGCTTGTCGGGATCGACACGGTCTACTTCAATAAACTGAAAATTATTACTCATTAACTCATTACCCCGCTTTTACAGCCAGTTCAGGGCTTGGTGTCTGTGTCTTTAGCAGATCCGCCGCTGCAATATTTTTCGGTTTCACCAGCACAAAACAATCGAGCCAGTTTTCAAAGTCATGCAGGATGGCTTTGGCGTGGTCACTGCCTGTTTCGGCAACATGCTCTTCAATCAGGCCTTTGAGATGTTGCTGGTGGATGGGGGAATCGACCTTCAGCAGTTCGACCATCTCTTTGTTTACGCGCCGACTGAAACGGCCAAATTGGTCAAATACATAGGCGAAGCCACCGGTCATCCCAGCCCCGAAGTTCACGCCGGTAGTCCCCAGCACGACGACAATACCGCCGGTCATATATTCGCAACCGTTGTCACCCACACCTTCAACCACCGCCAGCGCGCCGGAGTTACGCACGGCGAATCGTTCGCCAGCTCGGCCTGCAGCATAGAGCTTGCCACCAGTAGCACCATAGAGACAGGTGTTACCAATAATAGCACTGCGTTCAGATTTGAACGGACTGCCATGCGGCGGATAGATACTCAGTTTGCCGCCGGACATACCTTTACCAACGTAGTCGTTGGCATCACCGCACAGAGACAGTTCCAGCCCCGGACTGTTCCATACACCAAAACTCTGACCGGCACTGCCGTTAAAACGTACCTTGATTGGCTGCGGACACCCCTTCAGCCCCCATTTACTGGCAATATAGCCTGATAATGCGGCACCCACAGAACGGTCAGTGTTATTGATAGTAAAGCAGGCATCAAAACCTTCGCCTTCATCGACCAATTCACCACATTTAGACAGCAGTTCTTGGTTCAATACCCCTTTATCAGCAGGTTCATTCAGTTCCTGCCAGGTGAGAGAAGTTGAACTTCTGACTTCAGGACGGTACAAAATCGGTGACAGGTCTAGACCTTGCTGTTTGTCGGTTTCACCCGGCAACAGTTTCAGCCATTCAGTATGGCCAACCAGTTCCTCAAAACGAGAAACCCCCAGTTTAGCCATCCATTCACGGACTTCTTCTGCCACAAACTGGAAGTAGGTCATTACCCGTTCAGGCAAACCGTGGAAGTGCTTTTCACGCAGCTTCGGATCCTGAGTTGCCACCCCAGTCGCACAGTTATTCAAATGACAAATACGCAGGTAACGACAACCGAGCGCAATCATCGGCACCGTACCAAAACCGAAGCTTTCCGCACCTAACAGTGCTGCTTTGATAACATCGGCCCCGGTCTTCAAACCGCCATCCACTTGCAAGCGGATTTTATGGCGCAGACCATTTTGCACCAGCGACTGATGTACTTCAGACAATCCCAGTTCCCAGGGACTTCCGGCATATTTCACCGAGGTCAATGGACTGGCGCCGGTGCCGCCGTCATAGCCGGCTACAGTAATCATGTCGGCATAAGCTTTGGCTACCCCGGTAGCAATAGTGCCGATGCCTGGTTCAGAAACCAGTTTTACCGAGATCATCGCTTTGGGATTGATCTGTTTCAGGTCAAAAATCAACTGCGCCAAATCTTCGATAGAGTAGATATCGTGATGTGGTGGTGGCGAAATCAATGTTACACCGGGACGAGAGTATCGCAGCGTGGCGATTTCCACGCTGACTTTATGGCCTGGTAATTGGCCCCCTTCACCGGGTTTAGCACCTTGTGCCACCTTAATCTGCAACACATCAGCATTAATCAGGTAGTGCGCAGTCACCCCAAAACGGCCTGAGGCAATCTGTTTAATCGCGGAGTTACGCTCGGTGTTAAATCGGCGTGGGTCTTCACCACCCTCACCAGAGTTAGAGCGACCGCCCAAGCGGTTCATCGCAATCGCCAGTGCCTCATGAGCTTCTGGACTCAGCGCCCCGATACTCATGGCGGCAGTGTCAAAGCGTGGATAAAGATTTTTATCCGGCTCCACATCGCCGATAGCAATGGCCTGGCGGTCACTACTGATCTGCATCAGATCGCGGAAGGTTGTTACCGGGCGTTCATCTACCAACTTAGCGAACTGCTTATATTTTGCATAATCCTGATGATTCAGTGCATTTTGCAAAGTATTGACTACGTCGGGGTTAAAGGCGTGGTATTCGCCTCCTTCGACATATTTCAGCAGACCACCCTGAGCCACAGGCTGATGCGGCCTGAAGGCGGCTTGTGTGCGTTGTTTGACATCCGCTTCAATACCGACAAAGCCTACGCCCTGAATGCGGCTGACAACGCCCTTAAAGCATTGTTCGATGACTTCATCTGCAAGACCAACCGCCTCAAACAGTTGACTACAACGATAGGAGGCAATGGTGGAAATCCCCATTTTGGAGATGATTTTCCGCAAACCTTTTTCAATGCCATAGCGGTAGTTCAGCATGGCACTGATGACATCTTCTTGTTGATGCTGCTTGGCTAACTGAGCGACTGCTTCATACACCAAATATGGATAGATCGCGGTGGCACCAAAGCCCAATAACACTGCAAAATGATGAGGGTCTCGAGCACTGCCGGTTTCCACAATGATATTGGTATCGCAGCGAAGGCTTTTGGCTACCAGCATCTGTTGTACCGAGCCCACCGCCATTACCATCGGGATTATCAACCTTTCTTTGCTGATATTGCGGTCAGACAACACCACTAATGTGGTGCCGCTGCGTGCCAGCTTTTCAGCTTCGTCAGTAATGCGCTTGATTGCCTGGTGTAAGCCTTCTTCTGGCTCATAAGACAGATCGATAATATTGGCGCGATAGTAAGTGCTGTCGAGCGCAAGTAACTGATGGAAATCGCTATAGAGTAGAACTGGTGAGTTAAACATCACGCGATAGGCGTGACCAGTCGTCTCATTAAACAGGTTTTGCTCTTTACCGATACAGGTGGCCAATGACATGACGTGCTTTTCACGCAATGGATCGATTGGTGGATTGGTTACCTGGGCAAATTTCTGACGGAAATAGTCATACATGGTGCGCTGTTTACGTGACAGCACGGCCATTGGGGTGTCGTCACCCATGGAGCCGATAGCTTCTTCACCCTTACTGGCCAATACCCAGATGACCTGTTCCATCTCTTCACGGGTATAGCCAAACATCTTCTGATATTTGAGCAGGGTGGCTTCATCAAGTTCACTGACGCCCATTTGCGCTACCGGTAACTCATCGGCAGGGACCAGCGTGCGGCTGTTCTTCGCCATCCATTCTTTATACGGATGACGTCGCTTAAGGTCATTATCAATTTCAAATGACTGATACAAGCGACCTTGAACGGTATCCAGTACCAGTAACTCGCCTGGGCCCACACGGCCTTTTTCGACCACTTCGTCCGGTGCGTAATCCCAAATGCCGACTTCAGATGCGAGGGTGATAATACGGTCTTTAGTAATGACGTAACGGGAAGGACGCAAACCATTCCGGTCTACCGCGCAAGCGGCATGCCGTCCATCGGTCATTACAATACCCGCTGGGCCGTCCCAGGGTTCCATATGCATAGAGTTAAAGTCGTAAAACGCTTTAAGCTCATCATCCATTTCCGGGTTACTTTGCCAGGCTGGTGGGATCAACAAACGCATAGCACGATATAGATCCATGCCGCCAGCCAATAGCATCTCCAGCATGTTATCCAGAGATGACGAATCAGAACCGGTTTCGTTTACGAATGGTGCAGCTTGTTGTAAATCGGGCAGCAGTGGTGAATTGAATTTGTATGCACGGGCTCTGGCCCATTGGCGGTTTCCAGTAATGGTATTGATTTCACCATTATGTGCCAGGAAACGAAACGGCTGTGCCAGTGGCCATTTGGGGGATGTGTTAGTTGAAAAACGCTGATGAAACAGACAGATGGAGCTCTGCAACCGCATATCAGCCAGATCGGAATAAAATTCCGGCAAATCTGCTGGCATCATCAAGCCTTTGTAGACGATCACTTTACCGGACAGACTGGCGACATAAAAATCTTTGTCATCTATCAACTGTTGCTCAAGACGACGGCGCGCCATATACAGACGGCGCTCGACGTCTTCAATGCGCCAACCTACTGGAGCATTCACCAGTACCTGCCATATTTGCGGCATACTGGCTTTGCCGATTTCACCTAAAATATCGCCATTGACGGGGACTTTACGCCATCCTGCAATACTGAGGGTTTCTTTTTCTAATTCTTTCTCGGTCAGGTATTTGGCAGTTGCAGCCTGCTCTTCATTCTGACTAAGAAATAACATACCAACAGCAAATTTTCGACTCAAGTGCCAGCCTGCTTCTGCGGCAATTGCCTCAAAAAAACTGACTGGCATTTGCATCAGCAAACCACAACCATCGCCGGTGCGCCCATCAGCGGCGATTCCTCCTCGGTGTTTCATGCGGTCAAGACCGTGAATAGCCGTTCGCACGATGCGATGGCTGGCTTCGCCATCCATTTGTGCAATCAAGCCGAACCCACAGTTTTCCCGTTCGAAACTGGGATGATACAAACTCATACAAACCCCCAACTAAACGTCCACATACTGCTCTATAGCCACAAATTTCTATAGATATGCACCCGAACGAACCAAATTATCCTGAGACTCTTCAAAGGTCAAACCAAAAAATTGCATATATTGAATTAAAATAACCGGATCATATAAAGAATTTTTAATCATATTCCGTTAACGTTAACTGTGTTTTTAAAGCTATAACATTATGAATAAATGGAAATTTATAAAGTTATTAAAATTTATGACACGTAATTTTAACACGTAATAATAGCGAAATTCTCATACCGAATGCTTATTTTTTATACTAAAAAAAATTAATTAAATAATCATTTAGCGTGACTAACTATGCAAGTGTGCGTGTTGATTACTTAAATGTCGACCACTATTTCAGTAAAGTTTGATATAGGGCAATCTCACTTGCAGGGTGAGTTGCTAAACTTTCGCCTTTCTCACTGGCACCGCATTCACTCATGGGCTTAGACGATTTTGTTACAACGTTCTCGACGTATTGCAAACAACAGTTTGGTGAACGGGTACAAAAACTGACACTTGATGCCAGTTTTACCTGCCCCAATCGCGATGGCACTTTGGGGACCGGTGGTTGTACTTTTTGTAACGTCACTTCGTTTAGTTATGCGCTTGACAGCGGTCAATCTATCGCCACTCAATTAACTGAAGGTAAACAGCGGTTACGTGCCAAAGCCTCTAAGTTTTTAGCTTATTTCCAAGCATATACCAGTACCTATGAAGAATACGCCATACTGCAGCAACGATATGATGAAGCGTTAAACTCTGCGGATTTGGTTGGTCTGTGTGTCGGGAGCCGGCCGGATTGTCTTCCAGACAATGTGCTTGATTTATTGGCGACATATCAACAGCAAGGGCGAGAAGTGTGGCTGGAATTGGGGTTACAGAGCGCTCACGATACCACCTTGAAACGTATTAACCGGGGGCATGATTTTGCTGCATATGTGGATGCGGTAACGCGAGCGCGCCAGCGTGGCTTGAAAGTGTGTACCCACTTAATTCTTGGTTTACCTGGTGAAAATATCGCAATGCACCTTGAGACGTTGCAGAAAGTATTAGCTGAGGGGGTCGATGGTTTGAAACTGCATCCTTTGCATATTGTTGATGGCAGCATCATGGCGCGGGCCTGGCAAGCGGGGCGATTGTTGCCGCCGACAATTGAACAATATGCGGCAAGTGCTGGTGAACTTATCCGACATACACCTAAAAATGTGGTATTTCACCGTGTCACTGCGTATGCCAAACCGCCTGATTTATTGGCGCCGCAATGGTGCTCGAGTCGGTGGAAAGGATTGATTGCCATTGTGGATAATCTGGCAAACTTCGGTGGACAAGGCGCGGCATTATCTTGATTTTTAAATTCATTAGCAGATTTTGTCAGAATTTTGTTAACGGTACGCCAAAGCATCGCTATTGGCAGTAATTAGGTTGCACCCAGCATTTTACTGGGTATGATGTGGTAAATTTTAGCTCTAAAGGAGTGCCTTCATGGTTAACCCAGATTTGGACTCAGTACTGGATCTCAATACACTCGAACAATACTGTAGTGCCATTGGTGCCGGTACACTGCTGAAAAGCGTCGTGCTGTTTGAACAGCTGCTGCCAGAATATCTGAATAATCTGAAACAGGCCTCCGCTGCTGCTGATAAAGAACAGCTTTGTTCTGAAGCCCACAAATTTAAAGGCGCTGCCGGTTCTGTCGGCCTGAAACGCGTGCATCATTATGCACAGTTATTACAACACGGCGAAGATCCCGAATGGGATGGTCAGCATGCCGCTTGGCTTGAAGCTGTTATGACTTATGTTGATGCAGACTTACAGCAGTTGAAGTCGTTTTTAGAAGCGAAAGCATAGACTGCCGCTATTCACCGCTGATTGGTATTTGAGTTTTTCAGTGAGACCAATCAGCTTTTCACCCCTCCGGAACCTGCCTTAATCTGATATTCCGTTTCATTGTGATTATCTTTAGCTAAGCTAAGCTAAGCTAAGCTAAGCGCCTAACCGCTGCCTGGTACTCACTTTATCCCCTTATCTGACATCCGCAGCACTACCTAAGCCATTATCCGTTATTACCATGAATGTTGTTCTATTGTGGTTATATAGTGATATCAATGTTACATTGCCATTGCGATATTTTGCCTAATAAGCTGGCAGTACTGTCGGTTAGCTGAAAATTATTGCGGTCATAAAAACCAAGATTTTTTCGCTGTTGGCGTTTTTCTGAGTCAGGGAGTGACGCTATTTAACATGCACCATTGGATGCACGTGCGTCTCAATGTGCAAATTTATAACTAAAATTCAATTGATTAAAATATCGATTGCCTTGTCTGTAAGGAAGTATTGTGGTTCAGACAGATGCGACATCTCTTATCCCTATTGTTTTAACGTTAGCGTTATCTTTAATTACCCGAAATGTCGTTATTGGATTGTTCGTCGGCGTATTGAGCGGCGTCTTTATGCTGAGTGGCTGGCAGCCGTTTGAGACCTTCGGGGTTATGGTTAAAGATTATCTGGTGCCCCAGTTAACCGATGGCTATAACGCAGGGGTGTTAGTGTTGCTGGTTTTTATCGGTGGCTTCGTAGCATTGATGGAGCAATCTGGCGGTGGTCATGCATTTGCGCAGAAGGTGACGCACTGGGTTAGTACTCGTTGCCGGGTGCAACTGGCGGCATGGTTTGGTGGTATCTGTATCTTTTTTTCCGACTTGGGTACGCCGTTGATTATCGGTCCGGTGTTTCGTCCCTTATTTGATAAACTGAATGTGTCGCGGCAGAAGTTAGCTTTTATTATTGATTCAACCGCTTCGCCAGTAGCCATTCTGATCCCGTTTATTGGTTGGGGGGTCTACATCATGGGGTTAATTCAAAAAGAATTATCGGCTCTAAACAGTGATGTCAGCGAATGGAGCGCTTTTGTTGGCGCCATTCCGTACCAATTTTATGCAATCCTCGCCATTGTTATCATTCCGCTGGTGGCTTTCAAGAAACTTGATTTTGGCCCGATGGCGCAAGCAGAAGCCGATGCCATGTTGGGAAAGCACATGGGCAACAGTGACCTGTCATTGCAGGCTTTTTCCCATCCTCAGGCTAGAGCCTCGTTTGTTTGGGCGCCGTTATTGGTCATGGGCTTGGTGATGGTGTCAATGCTGGCGCCATTGGGGTTCCCGTTCCGACAGGTATCAGGCTCCGTATTTCGGGCCGCGTTATCCAGTGCCTATTTTTTTGCGGCGATGACACTGATCATCTTGATGGCTTACCGCAAAGTGCGCCGTTTAAGTGATGGTATCGGCGTTTATCTTAAGGGCATGAACAATATGATGCAGATTGCCATCGTATTGATACTGGCCTGGACACTCAGCACCGTAGGTAAAGAATTAGGCACCGCTGCCTATATTGCGCAACAGGCGCAGGCGGGATTCCCCGCCTGGTTGTTGCCTGCGGCAGCATTTCTGTTTTCCGCGATTATTTCATTTGCCACTGGTTCATCGTGGGGGACGTTCGCCATTATGATGCCGTTGGTGATCCCAACCTCGGCGGCCATTGACGCACCATTATTAGTGTGTATTGGTTCGGTTCTGTCTGGTGGTTTATTTGGTGATCACTGTTCTCCCATATCAGAGACCACGATTTTTTCTTCTACGGGTTCTGGGTGTGATCAATTTGAGCATTTTCGTACACAACTGCCATATGCGCTGCTCAATGGCACTATTGCGCTGGTGAGTTTTATCGTTGCCGGTTTGCATGAGTCGCCGTGGATATTCGTCCTGGCCATTTTGGCGCAATTGGAGGCAGTATGGCTGTTGGCAAAGTTTTATCAGTACCGCTTTTCATTAGGGCTTATGGAAGATTAATGTTTCTAAAACGCAATGCCGAATGTAATTCTGTGGGGTTCTCTGTGTTATTTAATCGTTGAGTTGGTTGCCTTAGTGAGATGTAGCATCAATTCACCTGCTGCGTTGTAGCGGTTTTATGGTAAATTGGTCGGAAACATCCATTGGTGAAATGCGCGGTAATTGACTCGATGAAACCTTTACCAAGTCTTAAGAATCTCTATTATCTGGTGAATTTGCATCAAGAGCAGAATTTTAATCGAGCTGCCGGCATTTGCCATGTCAGCCAGTCAACATTATCCAGTGGTATCCAAAATTTAGAGGAGCAACTGGGGTATCAACTGATCGAGCGGGATCATAAATCCTTTATGTTCACCGCCATCGGTGAAGAAGTGGTACAGCGAGCGCTCAAAATTCTCACCGATGTGGATGATCTGGTAGAGTTGGTGAAGAACCAAGGCGAACCCATGACTGGGGAAATCCGGTTGGGGTGTATTCCAACCATTGCGCCGTTCTTGTTGAGTCGCCTAGTAAAACAATGCCAAGCAAGTTATCCGCAGTTGAGTTTGCTGCTTAAAGAGGATACTACCGAGCGTTTATTGGTATCGCTTGGCAAAGGAGAACTCGATTTACTGCTGTTGGCTTTACCTGCGGATGTTACCGGCTATCACAGCATGAAAGTGGGCATCGATCCCTTTAAGATGGTGATCCATAAAGACCTCGCCAATAATGTGCATGAGCCAGTGGATTATCAGGCATTACCTGATGAGAGCATCTTTTTACTGCAGAGTGAACACTGCATTACCGGTCACGCTATCAGTGCTTGTAAACTCGGCGATAGCCGTAAAGTAAATCCCTTTGCAGCCACCAGCCTACATACACTGGTGCAGATGGTGAACAGTAAACTGGGAACCACTTTCCTGCCACAAATGGCAATTGATGCTGGCATCCTTAAAGATACCGATTTAGTGGTGTTAAACCCGCCTGGCGACTCTCCTTTCAGAGATATCGGCTTAGTCTGGCGCCAGACTACCAGTCGTATCCGCACCTTCAGAACCCTTGGCTTAGAAGTACAAAAGCTGTTACAGCAGAAGATTGATGGATAGCGTGTAATTAACCCTGCTTAGGTTTTACGCCATAGACTTCAATGGAATGTTGTTTGCCTTTGAGTTTCACCGGACCAAGGTTGGTCAGTTGATACTCACTATGATTGTTTTCCAGACGCGCAACTAACGCGCCAGATAGCAACATTCGTTGTCCGAGCGGGTTACATTGGTCCTGCAGTCGTGCAAGTGTATTCAGTACGTCGCTGAAGAAGCTGATTTCCTGCTTTTGTACACCAACGACTGCCGCCACAACCTGCCCACAGTGTGCTGCTGCTTTAAATTTGGGCACAAATCCATACTGTTCTTCAAAATAGTGGCGTTGCCAGTTGAGTTGCTGACTGAATTCAAAATAGACATTCATGCAACGGTCATTGATGATACCCTGTGGCAGCGGCCAGTGGATCAACACTGCATCCCCCATATAGCGGTAGATTTCAGCATCGTTATTGGTGATAGTTTCTGACAGCAAGCTAAAGCAATCCTGGATCAAACGACTGAAACGGTAATCGCCCAGTGATTCAGCATGCGTGGTGGACGCCACCATATCTATGTACAAAAACAGGCGCTGTTCATAGCGGGGACGATGATAGTTACCCATCCCAATATTCAGCAGAATGCGCGGACCAACCAGCAATGCCATCTGCTCAATAAATGCCAAACCGACTCGTACAACCACCAGATAGATCATCAATGCCTGGAACGATGGGCTATACAGGATGTGCACTGTCAACATCTGCCGCAAAGTCGCTATGTGGTTTTCAATCGCCCACATGTTCAGATATTGCGTCATATACGCTAATGTCGTGGCACCAAGAAGAAGGAATAACCCTTTGAAAATAACGGAGAATATATAGGGTAGCCGGTTGATAGCACTGAAATCAGCAATCAGGTTAGACATCCAATGCAAACTGCCGAAGATGATGCCCATGTAAACAGCAAGCGTGGCCAGATCCCCTGAGCCAACTGCCCACTGGGGAAGCTCAGTCGATTGGGAATATCGGAAAAAGACGAAGGCCGACATAGCTCCGGTCCAGGCCAGAATGGCGAACAAGAGTTTCTTTGCCTGTACACGTGCTCTCACGGAATGGAACAGTTCCTACAATTTCATTGGCTTACTAAGAGGCGGTAGTTTATCGATATCAGCAGGGTGATGCCAGCGATAAATGTGATCCATATCAAATCAAACTCACATCTTTTGTGTGGTTAGCCAAAATATTGTCGCAGGATTTGACGGGTAAAACTGGTTTTAAGGTAAAACCCTCTGGGATTGGTCATCTGAATACTGCCATCTTCAGCAATGCTAGCAGTTAATGCGCGACTGTTGGCGGCCTTTGGGCGTAACTGCAGCACTTCACCATGGCGAGCCGTAATAGTGCTAACTTTACCGAGACTGATCAGTTCCATTATCTCTTCCCAGTCTTGTTGCAGCTGCCGCAATTGTTCATTGTCTGGCCGCCACAAAATTGGCATGCCTATGCGGCGTGTAGCTGGCGTTAGAGTACGTTCACCTTGAATGGGTATCCACAGCACCTGCTGCAGTTTGTGGTAAACCAGGCTTTGTTCCCAACGTAATCCGGTAATCTCCATTAGCGGGGCAACACAGACATACGTGGTTTCCATGGGCATACCGTTTTGGTCGACAGGAATGCTTTTGAGTTCGACACCCAGATGCAAAAAATCCTGCTGCGGCTTCGAGCCGGCATTAGCGCCTAATGCGATCTCCAATAACTGTCCCGGCCAACCTTTGTCACGACGAAGATTGGTGGGTGGTTGAATCCCGAATGACTGTGCTAATTGACCCAGCGATAAGCCAGCAAGGGCCTCTGCACGTTGTAGCAAGACGTCAATGGATTCTGGAGGGGATATTAAGGGATTCATAACTGGCAGTTTACCTTAATTCCAATGTTGTACAACGCCGAACAAAATCTGTTCAGTCATCTTCTGTACAAGATACTCAAGTGAGTAAATGTTTCTATTATTTTGAATTTCAATGAGTTTATTAAAGTTTAAAATAGGGTTAGTGCATTTGTACCAAATTACTCGCCGGATGTTCCATAGTTGCCAACAACTTTATCCACAATATTTCGGGATAAATCGTGTGATTGGGTGACATGAACAATTATTAGTCATAAATATGATTTAAATTATCATATTTTAATTATTAAAATCGATTAGATTTGAATGTTGTCGAGCGGTATTGCCAAGCAAAAATGGTAAAAATTGCGGTGGAGATTTTTTAAACATCAATAGCTATTTTTGCAAATACAAAAGTAGGATTGAGATAAAATATATATAAAACAATAGTTAACAGATATTTTGATGATGTTTTATGTAAGGCTCTGGATAGTTTATGGCAACTTTCCAACGTTTTCTCCCGGTTTCCAACAACCTTTTCCACAGATTTTGTGGATAGTGTGAATAACATCGGTTCAGCCAAATAATGGCGGCATATCGTCGCGTTAGATATCAAAAGCTGTACAACTGCTAATTGCTGCCGCGCAAGCTTTGTGAAACAATCGATGCATTGAAATTTATCGAGTTTTCGGAGTCCATGTGATTGACGGCGATGGCTTTCGCGCAAATGTGGGCATAATCATCTGTAATAAAATTGGGCAAGTCATGTGGGCCCGTCGTTTCGGTCAGCATTCGTGGCAGTTTCCACAGGGTGGGGTGGATGACGGTGAGTCGGCAGAAGAAGCCATGTTCCGCGAGTTATTCGAGGAAGTTGGGCTCAAGCCAGAACATGTGCAGATACTGACATCTACTCGTTCATGGCTCCGCTATCGGTTACCTAAGCGCCTAGTGCGTCAGGACAGCCAGCCCGTGTGTATCGGACAAAAGCAGAAATGGTTTTTGTTACAGTTGAAAAGCCAAGATAGCGCGGTAAATCTTAATTTATCCGGTCATCCGGAGTTTGATGACTGGCGCTGGGTGAGTTATTGGTACCCGGTAAGGCAAGTGGTTTCTTTTAAACGCGACGTATACCGCAAAGTAATGAAGGAGTTTGCTTCTACTGCGCTGGCGTTACAGCAGCAACGGGAGCCGTTTCGTCGGAAGGGTAGAAATCGACCGTCTCGCTGACAGGATTAACGTGGGAGGAGAGCGTTGTTAAACACACTCAGGGACATCACTCAGGCAGTCGCCAGCGCCGGCGATTTGGATACGGCGCTGGAGTTATTGGTCAAACAGATCAAGGCTGCGATTGTGACCGAGTGTTGTTCCATTTACATCCTCGACAAGGATGAGTTGATATTATCTGCGACCGATGGTCTGGAGCCTAATGCCGTCGGTAACGTGCGTATGCCGATTACCGAAGGACTTGTAGGCTTGGTTGCCGAACGTGAAGAAGCCATCAATTTGGCAGATGCGCGTCAACATCCTCGCTTTAAGTTGTTTCCTGAAGCCTTAGAAGAAGAATATCGCGCCTTTCTGGCAGTTCCTATTATTTACCAGAAGCAACTCCTTGGTGTGATCGTGGTCCAGCAGGCCAGTGCCCGTCAATTCAGTGAAGGTGAAGAAGCTTTTCTGATGACCTTGGCGGCACAGCTGGCAATGGCCGTTCGTGGTTTGAAACAAAAAGCCAGTGTTAAAGGCCGTGAAAAGCAGATCTTGTTCCAGGGAACTCCCGCATCCAATGGTATCGCTATCGCCCATGCTTTAGTGCTGGGGGGTGAGATTGCGTTGCGACAGCCGAATCGCAAAGCGGCGGATGTTAAAGTGGAGCTGGAGCGATTAAGTACTGCCATCACGCGATGCCGTAATAATCTCGGTAATCTTTCCCAGCGCTTCGACCGTGAGCAGGATCAGGAGGTCGTGGCGATTTTTTCTGCACTAACCTTGCTGTTGGATGAATCCAGTCTCGGTGGCGAATATGTCCGCGAAGTTGAGCAGGGGTGGTGTGCAGAATCGGCTATCAGTCGGGTGTCGCTGCGCTATATCGAGCAATTCCAGTCGATGGAAGATCCCTATATCAAGGAGCGCGCCAGCGACATCCGCGATTTAGGGCAAAAGGTGTTACGTCAGTTGATTGAACCGGATCGCCTAGTATTGGATTCGGATAAGCCAGTGATTCTGGTGACTAAGGAAGCCGATACGACTTTGCTGGCGGAGTTTCCCAGAGCCAAGCTGGCGGGGATCGTCACTGAATTGGGCGGCGTGAATTCTCACGCAGCAATTCTGGCAAGGGCCTTGGGGATCCCGGCACTTACCGGGGTGCAACAGGTTTTGGCATCCAACATCGATAAAAAGATGATGGTGTTAAATGCTACTCGTGGCCAGCTGATGGTGTCGCCTTCCAGTGCTGTTATCAGCGAATACCGCAGTTTGCTGAATGCGGAAAAAGCGCTACAACGACAATATATGCAGGAAGTGCACCTGCCCGCCGAAACCTTAGATGGTGAGCGGATTAATCTGTTCATTAATGCCGGATTACTGAGTGGCTTAGCTTCAGAGTTGGCCGAAGGCGCTGATGGTGTCGGGCTGTATCGTACGGAAATTCCGTTTATGTTACAGCAACGCTTTCCCAGTGAGAGCGAGCAGATAAAAGTCTATTCCCAAGTATTTAATTTGGTGGCTGGGCGCCCGGTAGTGATGCGCACGCTGGACGTCGGTGGCGACAAACCGTTGCCATATTTTCCGATTAAAGAAGACAACCCTTTCTTGGGCTGGCGTGGTATTCGTATGTCGCTGGACCATCCTGAACTGTTTTTAGTGCAGATGCGCGCCATGCTGCAAGCCAATGGCACGAGCGAGCAACTGAAGATTTTGCTGCCAATGGTAAGTAACCTTGAGGAAGTTGACCACGCGCTGGAATACTTTGAGCAAGCTTACAGTGAGCTGAAATCAGATGTGAATCCCTTGCTTTCAAAACCACAGTTAGGCGTGATGCTGGAAGTGCCCGCTTTACTGTATCAGTTGGATGAAGTGGCCAAACGGGTAGATTTTGTGTCAGTGGGGTCAAACGACCTGACTCAATATTTATTAGCCGTTGATCGCAACAACCCTAGAGTGAGTTCGTTATTTGACAGTTATCATCCTGGTGTTTTGCGTTACCTTAAAACGGCATTGCAGCAATGCCGTCACTATGGCTTGGGGATCAGTATCTGCGGGGAAATGGCGGGCGAACCTGCCGGGGCATTATTGTTGTCAGCCATGGGCTATCGTGAATTGAGCATGAACCAGGGCGCATTAGCAAAGATTAACTACCTGATGCGTCGGGTGAGCATGGATGAATTACAGGTGCTGTTGCAACAGGCTCTGTCATTACGTTGTGGTTCTGAAGTGCGAGAATTATTACGCGCTTATTTGGGCGAAAAGGGACTAGCGGCAATTCTCAACTAACGCGTTTATCAGCGATAGTTACTGACATTTTGCTAAGGAATCAATGTGGAAAGCCTTCTATTAGTGTGTGGTGCCTGTTTGTTGTTGGGAATTGTGGTGGGATTCTCAGCCGGCTTATTAGGTATCGGCGGCGGACTAATCGCGGTGCCCGCATTAATTTATATGCTGCCATGGGTGCATGTTCCTGCTAATTATCTGCCGCATGTCGCCATCGCCACCTCGTTGGCCGCCATTATTCTCACCTCATTTTCATCAGCCAGAGCACATCACGCTCGCGGCAATATTGATTGGTCGCTGTTCAAGCCAATGCTGCCCGGCACCATTATCGGGGCGTTGTGCTCAGGGTTTATTGCGCAATTAATATCCGGCAATGACCTGAAACGCGGGTTTGCCGTTTTCGTGATTTTAATGTCAGCGAACATGGCATTCCCTTACAAGCCCTCTTCTGAAGGCAAAAAACTGCCGCCAGCAATTGTGTTGTTTCTGGCGTCGGCGTTCATTGCGGTGATTTCCGGATTGATGGGGATCGGCGGTGGTACGTTAACTGTACCATTCCTATGTTGGTGTGGCTTGCAGATGCGGCAAGCGGTCGGATTTTCTTCAGCCAATGGCTTGGTGATCGCGCTTTGGGGCAGTTTAGGGTATGTTATTGCCGGCTGGGATATCGAAGGCATGCCGCTGGGTTCCTTGGGGTATGTTTATCTCCCAGCGCTGGTGGGCATAGTGATCACTTCCATGTTGCTGGCCCCCGTTGGTGCTAAAGCAGCGAGTACTTGGCCGACGCCAGTACTGAAAAAGATCTTCGCAGCGTTACTGCTTGTGGTGGGTCTCAAATTGATGTTTAGCTAGCAATAATCAAAAACTCCAGGATGTAATCTTCTTTATGGCGTTGCAATTTCCTCACATTGATCCTGTGATCGTGTCTTTTGGGCCTTTTGAAATTTTTGGTCAGAGTTTCCATCCAGCGCTGCGCTGGTATGGGTTTATGTATCTTCTGGGATTTATGGCGGCGATGTTTTTGCTTAACCGTAAAGCCGACAAATCCAATGGCATATGGACAAGGGACCAAGTTTCAGACTTGTTGTTTTATGCGTTTCTGGGGGTGATCCTTGGAGGCCGTATCGGCTACGTGCTGGTTTACCATCTCGACTATTTCCTGGCAGATCCTTTGTACCTGTTCAAAATCAGTGAAGGTGGTATGTCATTCCACGGCGGTCTGGTCGGGGTGATACTGGCAATGTTCTATATTGCTCGCAAACAGCAGCGTACATTCTTTGAGGTGTCAGACATCGTCGCGCCAGTTGTCCCTATTGGTCTCGGGGCGGGACGTATTGGCAACTTCATTAACGGTGAACTTTGGGGGCGAGTGACCGATCTTCCTTGGGGAATGGTGTTTCCGACAGGGGGCCCAGAACCACGTCATCCATCGCAATTGTATCAGTTTGCACTGGAAGGCGTTGCGCTGTTTATTTTGTTGCAATGGTACAGTCGCCAAACGGATAAACGTGGCGCAGTTTCCGGCATGTTCCTGTTGGGATATGGTATCTTCCGCAGTGTGGCAGAATTAGTCCGTCAGCCGGATCCTCAATTGGGATTTTTCCTCGGAGATATTACGATGGGACAAATTCTGTCGGCACCGATGATTATCTTTGGTATTTATCTACTGGTACGTAAAGCGCCGGTAAACAGTCTGGTAAAAGGGAAACAGTAATGCAGCAATATCTCGATTTAATGCGACATGTACTGGAGCACGGTACTAAAAAAACTGATCGTACCGGCACCGGTACGCTTTCAGTGTTTGGTTACCAGATGCGTTTTGACCTCAGTAAAGGTTTCCCGCTAGTCACTACCAAAAAATGCCATCTGCGTTCCATTATCCATGAGCTACTGTGGTTTCTTAACGGTGACACCAATATTGCATACCTTAAAGAAAATAACGTCTCTATCTGGGATGAGTGGGCAGATGACAACGGCGATCTTGGCCCAGTGTATGGTGCTCAATGGCGCAGTTGGCCAACGCCTGATGGCCAGCATATTGATCAGATCAGTCAGGTTATTCAGCAGATAAAGCAGCAGCCAGACTCAAGGCGCTTAATCGTTTCTGCATGGAATGTAGCCGAACTGAATAAAATGGCGTTAGCGCCTTGCCATGCATTTTTCCAGTTTTACGTTGCCGACGGCAAATTGTCCTGCCAGTTGTACCAGCGTAGCTGTGACATCTTCCTCGGGCTACCGTTTAATATCGCTAGTTACGCGTTATTAACGATGATGGTTGCACAGCAATGTGAACTCGAATTAGGGGATTTTGTGTGGACCGGTGGCGATACTCATCTGTATTCCAATCATCTTGAGCAGACACGGCTGCAGTTAAGTCGTGAGCCCAGAGCATTGCCAACGATGACTATCCTGCGCAAACCCGCCTCGATTTTTGACTATCAATTCGAAGATTTCGAATTGAGTGGTTATGATCCTCATCCTCATATCAAGGCTCCTGTCGCCGTCTGATTTTCCTTCTTAAAGCCATTAAGCTCGGAAATTCCGAGTTTAATGGCAGAATCTTTCGATTTTCCTTGTTAAAATCCGTTAGCTACACTTTGATGAATTATCGATTTTGGAGTTCGTCATGGAAAAAGTTATTCGGGATTTCCTTAGCCAGGAATCGGCAGGTGGCATTTTGTTGCTGGCGGCTGTGGTGCTGGCCATGCTATCTGCCAATTCTCCGCTGGTGGGAGTCTATCAAGGTTTTCTCGACATGCCATTGCAGATACGTGTTGGCGCATTAGATATTCATAAGCCACTGCTGTTGTGGATTAATGATGGCTTGATGGCGTTGTTCTTCTTGCTGATCGGTTTGGAAGTAAAGCGGGAACTTATTGAAGGGGCACTGTCTAGTGTTGCTAAAGCGTCGTTGCCAACGTTTGCAGCATTAGGTGGCATGATGGTTCCAGCCGCTATCTATCTGTTATTCAACTATCAAGATCCGATAACTTCAGGTGGTTGGGCTATCCCTGCTGCGACAGATATCGCGTTTGCACTGGGCATTATGGCGTTACTTGGAAGTCGCGTGCCTGTAGCACTTAAGGTGTTCTTGTTAGCGTTAGCAATCATTGATGACTTAGGCGTCATCGTTATCATTGCACTGTTTTACAGCAATGATCTTTCAATCATCAGTCTTGTAGTCGCGGCTTTCGCGGTGTTGGGACTTATTTTGCTTAACGTTAAAGGTGTGACTTCGTTAGGGGCGTATGGACTGCTCGGGGCAATCTTATGGGTCGCGGTTTTGAAATCGGGTGTGCATGCCACGTTGGCTGGCGTAATTATCGCATTTGCCATTCCGTTGCGAGGCAAAGACGGCCGTTCGCCGTCGCAACATCTGGAACATGCTCTGCATCCCTGGAGCACATTCCTTATTCTGCCGGTGTTTGCCTTTGCAAATGCCGGGGTGTCGCTGAACGGTATGTCGCTTCAGAGTCTGTTGTCTCCGGTCCCGATGGGGATCGCGCTGGGACTGCTATTAGGAAAACCCATTGGGGTGATGTTATTCAGCTTTCTTGCCGTAAAACTTAAGTTAGCCGAGTTACCCAGCGGGATTGGTTGGCATCACATTGCCCCAGTTGCGGTAATGTGCGGGATTGGTTTCACCATGTCGATGTTTATTGCTTCGCTCGCGTTTGAACACGGTGGGGTGTTGTACGGTGATTTGGCTCGCCTGGGCATTTTGCTCGGTTCCATGACGGCCGCCGCATTGGGATATTTATGGTTATCAAAAACGTTACCCGGTACAGGAGACAAAGTATGAAAAGCCAATATTTAAGCATCGCGCTGTTAATGCTGCTGACGCCAATTGCACAAGCGTCGCAATTGGAAGCTTGTAAAACGGATAGCAAAGGTAAGATTTGCCAAAGTTATCTGGAAGGAATTGTTGATGGTGCGTTAATGTATAAGCCATTAGCCGTGGGGGCTCGGTTGGAAAGTAATGACTATTTATCGCGGGCGTTGAAATACCGTGGAGGTAAACGCTTCCAGGAAGCTAATCGCCAGTTTTGTCTGGACCGTTTACCTGAAAGAGTTAGCTTGGTCACCGGTCTGACTGAAGCGATAGACAGTGGCGAGGTGACGGTGCAAGCGGATTTGCAAACGGCAGTATTCAGCTTGTTGGATTGTCAGCGACTGCAATAGCGAGATGGATTGCCCATGTCACATCTGAATTACAACCATCTTTACTATTTTTGGATGGTACAAAAAAAAGGCTCGGTGACCAAAGCGGCTGAGACCTTGTGTCTTACACCGCAGACCGTCACCGGGCAGATCCGCGCGTTTGAAGAGCGGCTCAACGGCAGTCTGTTTAAACGTAATGGGCGTCGATTGGAACCCACTGAATTAGGGGAGTTGGTGTTTCGTTATGCGGATCGCATGTTCGCGCTCTCATACGAAATGTTGGATGTGCTCAACTACACCAAAGAGAACAGTTTACTGTTTGAGGTCGGTATTGCTGACGCACTGTCGAAAACACTCGCTAGTCGAGTGTTAATGTCCGTGATCCCGCGCGATGCGAGTATGCAGTTAGCGTGCTACGAAGCCACTCATGAACATCTGATGGCGCGGTTACGCGAGCATAAACTCGATATGATCCTCTCCGATTGCGCCGGGGAGTCGTTAAAATATCCTGAAATTCTCTCGAAAAAATTGGGTGAATGTGGTGTGGCCTTTTTTTCGGCGATGCCACTGACTCAACCGTTTCCTGCCTGTTTGGAGGAAGCCCCTATTCTGTTACCCAGTAAACGCTCGTCCATCGGCCAACAGTTATATCGCTGGTTTGATGAGAAAAATCTGAATGTCACCATCCTCGGAGAATTTGACGACGCCGCGATGATGAAGGCTTTTGGGTACTTTGGCCGCGGAATTTTTGTGGCACCCTCCATCTATCAGCAGGACATTCTCAACCACAATGTGCGGCTCTTGGGGGCAACGCTGGATATTAAGGAAGAATATCACGTGATGTTTGCAGAACGGATGATCCAGCATCCAGCGGTCAAGTGTCTGCTTGAGACTGATTTCGAAGTGCTTTTTGCTGGCTATGATGTTCAACTTCAGAAACTTTAGTGATTCGACAGTCACTGCCGCAGGGGGTAAACTGGCAACAGTATTTTAATAAGGGGAGTTAAACGATGGCTGATTTGATGAACTATGCCCGAGTGAAGTGGGCTTGCCGGCGTGGGATGCTGGAATTGGATGTGTTATTCCAGCCGTTTGTCGAAAAATATTATCAGGATCTCACTGATACTGACAAAGCCACCTTTGTGCGATTGTTGGAATGTGAAGATCCGCAATTGTTTGCCTGGTTTATGGGGCATGCGAAATGTTCTGATCCGCAGTTAGCGGATATGGTGGCTAAGGTTCGTGGGCGTGCCGCACCATAGATTTGCCGTGAAATCCTCATTTGGCCAGTACCTGGCGTTGATGGTACTGGCTGCCGTTTGTTTGCTCAGTTTCTGTTTCTGGCCCGATTTAGATTATCTGTTTTATCAACCGTTGCGTTGGCTCATGGTTACCACGTTGATCGGATATTTTAGCGTTCGGCTATGGCGATTACGGTATTGGCAGCTTGAGTTTTGGCTGGCGGGTAACGGTGGCGGGCAATTTGAAACGGGTGATAGTTTTGATGTCGCCGAGCCAGTGATGGTGACACCTTGGTTAGTCAGTTTTTCTTGTCAGTTGCCGACGGGCTTTCGACGTCTTTACCTTTTTAGCGATATGTTTGACGACACAGATTACCGTCATCTGTGTCGCCTGTTGCTCAATCGTAATAGCCCTTACTCCGGCTGAAGAATGGTGGGCTTGGGATCGGGTAGTTTTTCAGGATAATCAATGTTGTAATGCAGACCGCGGCTCTCTTTACGGTTCATCGCGCAACGAATAATCAATTCTGCTACTTGTACCAGATTGCGCAGTTCCAACAAGTTGTTACTTACACGGAAATTGCTGTAATACTCTTCGATCTCTTGTTGCAACATAGTGACACGCCGCAGCGCTCGCTCCAGCCGTTTATCTGAACGCACAATCCCCACGTAATCCCACATAAACAGACGCAGTTCATGCCAGTTATGCGCAATTACAACTTCTTCATCTGAATCAGATACCTGACTTTCATCCCAGGAGGGAATTGCACCGGGCATCTGCTGTTTATGCAACTGACTCAGGATGTCGCTGGCCGCGGCGCGGGCATACACCAGACATTCAAGCAACGAATTAGAGGCGAGTCGGTTCGCCCCGTGTAATCCGGTATAAGCCACTTCACCGATCGCATACAGGCCGTTCAGATCCGTCTGACCATGCAAGTCGGTCATGACGCCACCACAGGTGTAGTGGGCCGCAGGCACTACTGGAATGGGTTGCTTGGTGATATCGATGCCCAAATCCATGCAGCGCCGGTAAATGGTCGGAAAATGTTTAATGATAAATTCCGAATCTTTGTGTGAGATATCTAAAAACACACAATCGGCACCCAGGCGTTTCATTTCATGGTCGATGGCCCGAGCCACGATGTCCCGCGGTGCCAGTTCTGCACGTTCATCATATTCCGGCATAAAACGACTACCATCAGGACGTTTTAATAGCGCACCTTCGCCACGGAGTGCCTCGGTCAGCAGGAAGTTACGGGCATCTGCGTGATAGAGACAGGTTGGATGAAACTGATTGAATTCCATATTGGCGACACGGCAACCTGCACGCCATGCCATGGCGATGCCATCACCAGAAGACACATCGGGGTTAGAGGTGTATTGATACACCTTGGAACTACCACCGGTTGCTAACGCCACAAAGCGCGCTTTAATCGTTTCAACCTGTTCCTGTGTGCGGTTCCAGACATAAGCGCCTAAAACCCGATTGCCAGGACGTCCTAATTTGCGGGTAGAAATTAAGTCTACCGCGTTATAGCGTTCTAACACTTGGATATTGGGATGATTTAGCACTCGTTGCTGCAATGTCGTCTGTACTTCTTTGCCAGTGGCATCGGCCGCATGTAAGATCCGTCGATGGCTGTGACCACCTTCGCGCGTCAGATGGTAGCTCGATTCATCAATGGTCCCGTCTGGCCGTTCATCTTTATCGAAGGCAACACCACACTCAATCAACCATTTCATGGCTGCCTTGGCATTCTTGGCCGTGAAAGTCACCGCTGTTTCGTCGCATAGTCCCGCACCGGCAACTAACGTGTCGGTCACGTGGGATTCTATGGTATCCTCTTCGTCGAAAACGGAAGCAATACCGCCTTGTGCATAGTAGGTTGAGCCCTCGCTGAGTGCGCCTTTAGACAGGACAATAATATTGCAGTGCTGTGCGAGGTGCAGCGCCAGTGTTAAACCTGCGGCGCCACTGCCGATAATCAGTATGTCGGCTTGGTGTTCAACTGCTTGTTTCATAGGGTATCATGAGCCGATTGGTAGAGGGCTTATCCTAAACCAACTGCTCTATATTGGGTATAATTTTTGACCCAAAACACATTTATAGTGAAATTTTAAAATTTCATTAAGAACTTTTCATAAAGGCGCTGGTCTACATACGTGAATATGATTCGAGCGACTGAAAAATCAGCATTATAAGAGTTGGGAGAAGTCGGCTCGGATGAGTGGACAGACTAGTGATCAACAGTTAGTTGAGCGCGTACAACGGGGCGATAAAAACGCATTTAACCTTTTGGTACAAAAGTACCAGGGAAAAGTGATTAACCTGATTTCACGTTATGTGAGAAATCAGGCCGATGTAGCCGACGTAGCGCAAGAAGCTTTTATTAAAGCTTACCGGGCGTTACCAAATTTTCGCGGTGAAAGTGCGTTTTATACTTGGTTGTACCGAATTGCAGTAAATACAGCAAAGAACCATCTGGTGTCTCAGGGGCGTAGAGCTCCTGCCAATGATGTCGATGCTGATGAAGCTGAATATTACGATGGCAGTGATGCACTTAAAGAATTTGCATCGCCTGAGCGATTGATGTTGTCAGATGAGATCAAAAAGGTCGTGTTTGACACATTAGAGTCACTGCCTGAAGAGTTAAAAATGGCGATCTCCTTGCGAGAGCTTGATGGCATGAGTTACGAGGATATCGCCAATATTATGGATTGTCCGGTGGGCACAGTGAGATCACGTATCTTTCGCGCTCGTGAAGCCATCGACAAAAAGCTCCAGCCTTTGCTGGAAAGATAACCCTTAAACTAACAGGTGAGCTGAGTAATGGAAAAATTAGGTCAGGAGTGGGTTTCCGCTGCAGTGGACGGTGAAGCCGGCCCTCAGGCTCTGGCAGATTTGGCCAGTGATAAATCTTCTCATGATAAATGGCGCAATTACCATCTTATTGGTGATGCCATGCGGGGTGAGTTACCGCAGACACTCCAACTGGACTTGTCTGATAGTATTGCCGCCGCTATTGAGCAAGAGCCTGCAATCTTGGTTCCTGTCGCGCGACCACAGCAGCAAGTTAGCAAACAGCAAAATGGCAACACGATAGTTGCACCTTTATTCAAGCAGTTTGGTCAGTATGCTATTGCCGCCGCTGTGGCGCTAGTGGCCGTCGTCGGTGTACAGAATTATTCTGGCTCTGGTAGCGCTGACGATGCAGCATCACCAGTCTTGATGACTCGTCCTTTAGTGGGCGGCGCCTCGCCAGTGAGTTTACAGACTGACGCCGTACAACAGCCTCAGGGGTACACTAACGAACAGTTAATGGAACAACGTCGTCGTATTAATAGTTATATTCAGGACCATATGCTGCAACAGCGATTGAATGCCGGTGTGGTTATGGATAACAATAACGAGGTCGTTACTGTTCCGTTGAATCAATAAGGAAGTCTTTTGCGTCTCATCCTGTTGGCTTTCCTGGCCTTTGCTCTGCCTGCGTTTGCGCAGGAACAACTCACCGCCAAAGCCTGGCTCGATAATATGAGTCAGGCCTTACGTGAAAAGCAGTTCAAAATTTCCCTCATCCAGCTTCAAGCGGATAACATCCGGCCATTGATCTACCTCCACGGTATCGTTGAAGGAAAGGAAGTGGCGTTTCTTGAGCACTTAAACGGACCGGTAAAAAATGCGGTGCGTGTAGGTAATACCGTCACTTTTATCGAGCATGATCAACCGGCTTACAGCATGACCGCCAATCGCATTCAAGGTGTGATCCCCGCAGCTTTTGCTGGGGATGTTGCTGAACTTGAGAAAGGCTATCAGATAGTGCTTGGCGGCCGTGCGCGGATTGCCGGGCGCACTGGACAAATGATCCGTTTGGTGCCTAATGACGAATATCGCTATGCCTTTCAAGTGTGGATCGATGTTGATACCTATCTACCGCTACGATATGACATGCTGTCGCAGGATAAGCAGTTATTAGAGCAGTTGTTAGTCATCGAACTGTTGGAGACGAAAACACCCGCGCCAATCCTTGAAGATGCTTACAAGCAGAAATGGCCACCGGTCATGAATACCGCAGAACGGGAAGATGGTCAAAACTGGCAGTTTGATTGGTTGCCTCCGGGGTTTAAGGTCATTGTTCGCGATCACCACCGTTTAATCGGTTCCCACGAACCGGTGGAATACATTGCATTGACCGACGGATTAAGCAATATTTCAGTCTATGTGGCACGTTCAGGGCAGGCACCAATACCAGAGGAGCTAATGACGCGTAATGGCATATCGATGGCGTCTGAGCGCGTGGGCAATCTGGAAGTGGTTGCGGTTGGCAAAGTGCCGACACAAACATTGGTCCGTATTGCGTCAGGTTTGAGGCTAGACTGAGGGTAAGCTTATGATGGAGCAGGTTGCAACAGTCATTGGTTCAGATGCGGACGGTTGGGTAACTGTTCGCGTTGAAATGAAAAGCGCCTGTAACCATTGTTCCCAGGGGGAGAGTTGCGGCACCTCAGCGGTAGCCAAAGCGTTTACCGGGCGTTATCAAGAGTTTTCATTGCCCGCGGTTGAATATTACTCCACAGGTACTCTGTTACGTTTAGGACTTCCAGAAAGCGTTATTCTCAAAGCGGCAGCGCTGGTGTATTTGCTCCCTCTAATCGGCTTGTTTATTGGCGGTATTCTTGGCGGCAGCATTGCCCAGCTTACGGGAACTAATTCAGATGCCACCAGTATGTTGATGGCTTTAATGGTGGCTGTCGCTGCCTGGTATTTCGGTAAACGTCGTGCCAAAGTGCTTGAAGGTGCT
Source organism: Shewanella sp. A32 (assembly GCF_029167175.1). Classification (NCBI taxonomy): domain Bacteria; kingdom Pseudomonadati; phylum Pseudomonadota; class Gammaproteobacteria; order Alteromonadales; family Shewanellaceae; genus Shewanella; species Shewanella sp. A32. The sequence goes on along the minus strand of NZ_JARFTS010000005.1, from coordinate 23,845 downwards.
GCGCAGCCAGTAATACTGGCAAATCTTGGCAGACCGATGAGCACCGAAAGTGTTGATAGTGATCATTGCTGCCACTCCTGAGCCGCTTCTGCTCCAGCAGCGAATCTAATTGGTATTGGCATCGCGATCAGTTACAATTCCGCACCTTTAACTGACACAATTAACCAAGAGCTTAGTTACCGCAGCATGATGAATCACATCAGAAACTTCTCGATCATTGCCCACATTGACCATGGCAAATCCACTCTTTCTGACCGCTTAATCCAGGTTTGCGGCGGTCTGACTGACCGTGAAATGGCAGAACAGGTACTGGACTCAATGGATCTGGAGCGTGAGCGCGGGATCACCATTAAAGCTCAAAGCGTCACGCTCGACTATAAAGCCAAAGACGGTGAAATCTATCAGCTTAACTTTATCGATACGCCCGGACATGTTGACTTTTCTTATGAGGTTTCCCGCTCTCTGGCGGCATGTGAAGGCGCATTATTGGTTGTTGATGCCGGACAAGGTGTAGAAGCACAGACGCTGGCTAACTGTTATACCGCACTCGATATGAATCTGGATGTGGTGCCAGTACTGAATAAAATTGACTTACCACAAGCTGATCCAGAAAGAGTCGCCGCAGAAATTGAAGATATCGTGGGTATCGAAGCCAAGGATGCCGTGCGTTGCTCTGCGAAAACTGGTGTCGGTGTCGACGAAGTCTTGGAAACTATCGTTGCTCAAATTCCTCCCCCAAAGGGCGATGCTGAGGCGCCTCTGCAAGCATTGATTATTGACTCCTGGTTTGATGCCTATCTGGGCGTGGTGTCATTGGTGCGCATTAAAAACGGTAGTCTCAAAAAAGGTGACAAGTTTAAAGTCATGTCGACCGGGCAGAATTATATTGCCGAGCGGGTCGGGATTTTTACACCGAAGCAAACCGATAAGAGTGAGCTAAAAACCGGTGAGGTAGGGTTTGTTGTTGCCGGGATCAAAGAGATCCATGGTGCACCAGTGGGCGACACGCTGACATTAGCAAAAAATGGTGCCGACAAACCGCTGCCAGGATTTAAGAAGGTAAAACCTCAGGTTTATGCCGGGGTATTTACCGTATCTACTGACGATTATGAAAGTTTCCGTGATGCACTGAACAAGCTCAGTCTGAATGACGCCTCCCTGCAGTTTGAACCGGAGACCTCTTCTGCATTGGGGTTCGGCTTCCGTATTGGCTATCTTGGCCTGCTGCATATGGAGATCATCCAGGAGCGTCTGGAGCGGGAATATAATCTCGATCTGATCACCACCGCGCCAACAGTAGAGTATGAAGTTGTGCTCACTAATGGTGAGACCGTCTATGTAGACAACCCATCCGAATTGCCACCAATCAACAATATTGAAGAAATTCATGAACCGATTGTTGAAGCGAATATCCTGGTGCCTAAAGACTATTTGGGTAATGTGATTACCCTGTGTGTCGATAAGCGAGGCGTGCAGAAAAACATGGTATATCACGGCAATCAAGTCGCCCTGACATACCATATTCCTGCCGCGGAAGTGGTAATGGATTTTTTCGACAAACTGAAATCTACCAGCCGTGGCTACGCGTCTTTGGAATATAACTTTGTGTATTTCCAGCCAGCAGATATGGTGCGATTGGACGTGTTGATTAATGGTGATAGGGTGGATGCGCTTGCCATGATCCTGCACCGTTCTAACATCCGTCATCGTGGTATTGCGCTGGTGGATAAAATGAAAGAGCTGATCCCGCGGCAGATGTTCGACATTGCGATTCAGGCGGCAGTCGGAAGTCAGGTGGTGGCTCGCTCGACGGTAAAAGCATTACGTAAAGATGTGACCGCCAAGTGTTATGGTGGTGACGTGTCTCGTAAGAAGAAACTGTTGCAGAAACAGAAAGAAGGTAAAAAGCGTATGAAGCAGTTGGGTAACGTTGAAGTACCTCAGGAAGCCTTCCTGGCGGTATTGAAGATCAACGAATAACGTTGTCCAATGCTGTGTTTATGACTTTCTTTGCGCCGCGGTTCGCGGCGCTTTGGTTAGTATGCCTAGTGAATGAGAGCTATTTCTGTATAGGTACACTAACCAAAGTTGGCAAGAAGGTATTTATTGAAATCAAGGCAGGAGTATAACTGACCCATGGCGGCCTACTTTTCGATTTTTTTAGTGTTGGTAACCTTGGTTACCGGTATCGTTTGGGCGTTTGATGCCTGGTTATTGGCGCCGAAACGACGGGCACGGTTAGCGCTGGCAGAAGGGCAGGGAGAACTGCCAGAAGAAGCCAAAGCGCAATTGCTGCAAGAGCCCGCAATCGTTGAAACATCCAAATCCATTTTCCCAGTGATAGCGTTTGTCATGATCCTGCGCTCCTTTATCTATGAGCCGTTCCAAATCCCATCAGGTTCTATGATGCCAACGCTGTTGGTTGGTGATTTTATTCTGGTAGAAAAATTTGCCTATGGTCTTAAAGACCCCGTGTGGCGCACTAAACTGGTTAGCACCGGTGAACCAAAACGTGGCGATATCATCGTGTTTAAATATCCTAAAGATGAATCTGTGGATTACATCAAGCGCGTGGTTGGTTTGCCTGGCGATCGTATTATCTACCGCAATAAGGAACTGTACATTCAGGAGGCTTGCCATCAGCAGAGCCCGTGTCCAGAACCAAGATTGGTCCTGCGCGCGGAAGTTAACCGTGGTGAATTTAGTCTCGATGGGGTGCCGCAGATCCGTTACCGCGAGCAACTCGGCAATGTGACGCACGATATACTGATCGATCCCGCCAGAGGCGAACCTAAGGCGTTTTATTATCGCCAAGATGATTTACCTGCAGGTGAATTCGTCGTGCCTGAAGGGGAATATTTCGCCATGGGTGATAACCGCGATAACAGCACCGATAGTCGTTTTTGGGGCTTTGTTCCAGAAAAGAATTTAGTAGGACGGGCCGTTTGTATCTGGATAAGTTTTGAATTTGATCGCAAGCCGGATGACTTTTTGCCAACCTGGATCCCAACCGGTGTGCGTTTTAACCGTGTTGGTGGCATACAATGATGGAACCAATTAAAAATCTGCCACGACTTTGTCGTACTTTAGGCTATGAATTTAAAGACTTGGCACTGTTGGAACAGGCACTGACGCACCGTAGTGCCGCAAACAAACACAATGAACGTTTGGAGTTCCTCGGCGATTCCATTCTGTCGGTAATCATTTCTGATCAGTTATTTCATCAGTTTCCTAAAGTCACGGAAGGTGATCTTAGCCGCATGCGCGCCACACTGGTTCGTGGTGATACGCTGGCTAAAATGGCAAAAGAGTTCAAATTGGGCGATTATTTGACATTGGGTCCCGGCGAGCTGAAAAGTGGTGGATTCCGTAGAGAATCGATCCTCGCAGATGCTGTTGAAGCCATCATCGGTGCCATCTATCTGGATGCCGATTTGGAAGTGGTCAGAACGCTGTTATTAGGGTGGTATGAAGCACGCTTGGCTGCGATAAAACCGGGGGAAGGGCAGAAGGATGCCAAAACTCAGTTGCAGGAATTGTTGCAAGGCCATAAAAAGCCATTACCCGAATATGAAGTAATGAAGGTGGAAGGCGAAGCACACGATCAGACATTTACGGTCGAGTGCCGCGTGGCAGAGTTATCTGCGCCAGTGACAGGTACTGGCAGTTCACGACGTAAAGCCGAGCAACAGGCCGCAGCACAAGTGCTGGAGTTGATGAAGCATGAGTAAAACCCCGCAAATGCCGGAACAGGAACCTAGTCTTGATGAGTTGCTGGCCAAGTTAAATCAGCCACAGACGCCGACCTACGATAAGACCTATTGTGGTATGGTGGCTATCGTCGGTCGCCCTAACGTGGGGAAATCGACCCTACTGAACCAGTTGCTGGGACAGAAAGTCAGTATCACTTCCCGCAAGCCACAAACCACTCGCCATCGCATCATGGGCATCCATACCGATGGTGATTCACAAGTGGTATTTATTGATACACCTGGCCTGCATATGGAAGAAAAGCGCGCCATTAACCGTCTGATGAATCGTGCGGCATCCAGCTCCATTGCCGATGTGTGTATGGTGATATTCGTGGTCGATGGCATGCACTGGACGGCTGACGACGAAATGGTACTGAATAAGCTGCGGCGTGGCGCCGATGAGCGTAAAACCGTATTAGCGGTGAATAAAGTCGACCATATAAAAGATAAAGAAGCGCTATTTCCTTATCTGCAAGAATTGGGACAGAAATTTCCCTTTGACGAGATTGTGCCAATTTCCGCTAAGTCCGGTACTAACGTGGGTAAATTGCTGTCGCTGGCACGCCAATGTTTGCCTGAAAGTGTGCATTTTTTCCCGGAAGATTATATTACCGATCGTTCTCAGCGTTTTATGGCATCGGAAATTGTGCGTGAAAAGTTGATGCGTTATCTGGGGGATGAACTTCCCTATGATGCGACCGTCGAAATTGAACAGTTTAAGATGATGGAAAACGGAGTATACCAAATCAATGCGCTGATCCTGGTGGAACGGGAGGGGCAGAAGCGTATGGTGATTGGTAAAAACGGCGAGCGCATTCGTACCATTGCCACCGAGTCTCGTTTGGATATGGAAAAGCTTTTCGACAACAAAGTGTTTCTAGAAGTCTGGGTGAAAGTGAAATCGGGCTGGGCGGATGATGAACGTGCGCTGCGCAGTCTCGGGTATGGCGAAGATTAAGTTGTGATGCACCGGGGATATGTGCTGCATGCCAAGCCTTATCGTGAAACCAGTGCATTGCTTAGACTGCTGGTAGATGGCCTCGGGCGTATAGACGCTATTGCAAGGCTTGGCAGCGGTAAGCGTTCTCTCAAAAGCGTGATACAGCCATTTCAACCGCTGTTATTTGAACTCTCGGGCCGCGGTGAACTGCGTAGTCTGAGTCAGATTGAAAGTGCGTCCCCGGCAGTACCGCTGACCGGGGACGCTTTGTATTCAGCGCTCTATCTGAATGAGTTACTGATACGTGCATTGGGTCAGGTGCAAAGTGGCGAGTCGCTGTTTGTGCCTTATCATCAGACACTGATGGCGCTGGCACGAGAGTTCAGTCAGACACCGCTACGTTTTTTTGAGCTAACACTGCTGGACGAACTCGGTTGTTTGCCATCGTTGACACTGGATGCCAATGGCGTAGCCGTAGATGCTGCTAGCCACTACCGCTGGTTACCTGAATCGGGATTTCTGGCGGGGGACGGCATCATTCCGGGGCGAGTGTTATTGGCGCTGGCTGCCAGAGAGTTACTCGATGCCGATTGGCCGCATGCGAAGCGCCTGACTCGTCTGTTGTTACAACCTGTGGTGGGTGACAAACCGTTAATGAGTCGGCAGCTGTTTAGCAAACGTGAATTACCAACAAATCAACAATAAAGATGATGCCAGCACATCATCAACATGCAGGAGTTGAAAGGTTATGGGAAGAATTCTGTTAGGGGTCAATATTGATCATATCGCCACATTGCGAAATGCACGTGGTACGGATTTTCCAGATCCCGTCCATGCCGCCGCAGTGGCTGAACATGCCGGTGCTGAAGGGATAACGGTGCATTTACGTGAAGACCGCCGACATATCAAAGATCGCGATGTCTACCTGTTAGCGAAAACCTTGCAGACTCGTATGAACCTTGAGATGGCAGTGACAGAAGAGATGCTAGCAATCGCCTGTGATATTAAGCCGCCACACTGCTGTCTGGTTCCAGAAAAGCGCGAAGAACTGACCACTGAAGGTGGTTTGGATGTCGCGGGACAACTGAACAAAATGAGCGAAGCGGTTAAACGCCTGAAAGATGCCGGGGTCAGTGTATCGCTGTTTATCGATGCCGATCAGCGCCAGATTGATGCCGCTGTAGCAGTCGGCGCACCAGTCATTGAGATCCATACCGGTCATTATGCTGACGCTAAAACTGATGCAGAAGCCAAACAAGAGCTGACGCGTATCAGTGAAATGGCCGCTTATGCATATAGCAAAGGTCTGGTGGTGAATGCGGGTCATGGTCTGCACTATCACAACGTTAAGCCGATTGCCGCCATTCCAGAGCTATACGAGTTAAATATCGGTCATGCCATTATTGCCCGCGCCGCAATTGACGGCCTGGCAAAAGCGGTGGCGGATATGAAACAGCTGATGTTGGAAGGCCGCAGAGGCGAATAATCCATGGCTATTCTCGGGCTTGGGACCGATATCGTTGAAATAAAACGCTTTACCGAGATGCAGCCAACAGCGTTGCTGCGATTGGCTGAACGCGTATTAACCATCACGGAGTTGCAGCATTTTAATGCACATAAGCAGCCCGCGAGATTTCTCGCGAAACGTTTTGCAGCTAAAGAAGCCGCGGCAAAGGCCTTAGGCACCGGTATTGGTCGAGGCGTTTCATTCCAACATATCCGCGTCTCCAATAATACGGCCGGTGCGCCTGAGCTCACCTTATCTGAGGGGGCGTTAATGCAATTACAGGCCTTGGGGGCCACCTCAGCATTATTATCTATTGCTGATGAGCGCCATTATGCGGTGGCAACCGTGATCCTGAGTTAATTATTAACCATGTAAAAAAGGGCCTGCCGGCCCTTTTTTATGCGAGTATATTTTTACTCTGCACCGTTATATAGCAGACCACCGTTAGCCACATACGCCTGCAATATTTCCCGCCCCTGACGTTGCAGGACTTGCCGCTCTACCTTTATCCCGGCATGTATCAGATAATCATATGACGCTTCAAACACCGGGCCTTCATCAAAACCGATTGCTCGCGCATCTTCCCCGGTAGCGGCACAAACCAACCGTTTTACTCCAGACCACAATATCGCCCCCATGCACATGGCACAGGGCTCACAGGAAGTAAACAGTTCATAGTCTTCTGCCAAGCCTAAGCTATATTGTTTCAGACGTTGTTCTCCCAGCATAATTGCCATCACTTCACCGTGGAGTGTGGAATTATTCTGCGGTACGACCTGATTAACACCAATGCTCAACAATAGTCCTGACTGCCGATGCACAATGATACTGGCGAATGGACCACCGGTTTTTCGGCGGACATTTTCTTGTGCCAGCGACAACGCCAACGACATTTTGGCCTCATCTGTTACCAAGGGTTGCTGCCAGTTAATCAGTGTCTCAACCCAGTCGGGTAAGTGGATACTGACGGCCAATACGGGGGAATTGGGAAAAATGTGGGAATGCAAACCACACATATCACTAACCTCTGTCCTTATTTCAGCCGACCAGTGTAACAGCTGCTAAGTGGCGGTAAAGTCGGAACTACAGTTTCCTATTTATTAGCTAATAATAAAGGCACCCGCAGGTGCCTTTATATCGTATGGCAGTAATCAGGATGCGCGGTAAAACTGGGGCATTACCCTAACCGTTTTTACCATGTTATCCGCAACCTCGATGATTTCCATGGGATAGCCAGCCAAACGCAGCCCAGTGTTGGCGGCGGGAATATCTTCCAGATACTCTAAAATTAAGCCATTGAGTGTTTTAGGACCATCGGTGGGGAAATTCCAATTTTTCTCTTTGTTGAGATCCCGGATATTAATGGTGGCATCGATCAGGAAAGTACCATCTTGTTGCGGGGTAATTTCCTCACTGGCGGTCGGGATCATCGACGTTGTAAAATCCCCAACAATCTCTTCCAGAATATCTTCCAGTGTAACTAACCCTTGGATATCTCCATATTCATCAACCACCAGTCCGATGCGTTCTTTATTTTTCTGAAAATTTGCCAGCTGTACACTCAGTGGCGTTCCTTCAGGCACATAGTAGATTTCTTTGACAGCACGAAGCAGTGACGATTTGCTGAATTGTCCTTTAGATTGCAGACGCAGTGCATCACGTAAATGGACAAAACCGACGGCATCATCAATATTGTCGCGAAACAGCAGTACCCGCGTATGTGGACTCTGAATAATCTGCTTGTTGATGCTTTTAAAATCATCATTGATATTGATGGCGTACAGTTCATTGCGTGGCACCATAATGTCTTCAACAGACACATTGCCGAGGTCGAGAACTGATAACAGCATATCGCGATTGCGACGCGGGATCAGTGCGCCAGCTTCATGCACCACCGTTGCCAATTCTTCTTGGCTTAGTGCATCACTGTGTTTGACCGATTTAACCCCCATCATGCGCAGGATGAATGAAGTAATCCAGTTCATCACTTTTACTAGTGGCAGTAACAACCATAACAGCCATTTCAGCAGCAAACTGGAGGGGAACGCTACCGGCTCTGGTCGCAGTGCGGCAAGTGTTTTGGGGGTCACTTCTGCAAAAACCAGCACGACAAAGGTCAAAACGCCAGTCGCAATCGCAATTCCTACATCACCATACAGGCGCATACCTAAAACGGTTGCGACTGCAGAGGCGAGAATATTAACTAGGTTATTGCCGATTAAGATAAGCCCGATAAGGCGATCAGGGCGTTCCAGCAGTTTCAGAGCCCGTTGGGCTCCCTTATGGCCATTGCCGGCGAGGTGGCGCAGTCGGTAACGGTTCAGGGTCATCATAGCGGTTTCTGAACCGGAGAAATAAGCTGAAATTAGGATCAGGACTAGCAGGATCAGTAGAAGCGCGCCGGTCGATATAGCGTCCAAAAATGGGCTCCGTAAGGAATAATAAGCCTAGTAAATACTGGGAATTAGTTTAGGTGTCAAGCTATCAGGCGGCAGATTGGCTGCCGCCAGGCATTTTCTTTTAATTGAGGATAAGCTCTTTTACCGCACGGGCACCAAAATACGCGAGTGACAATAACACGGCGCCGGTAATGGTATAGATGACGGCAGTCTTGATACGACAGCCAACAGTGTACTGTTGCCACAACATAGCGATATAAACAAACCATGCCATGATAGACAAAACCGCTTTATGTCCCTGACCCCCGGCAAACATGCTATCCATGAAGATAAAACCTGTTGCCAGCGACAAGCTCAGCAGAATCAGACCAATGATCACCAAGTGATAAAGTTGTTTTTCAACCGTCAACAATGGCGGGATCGCATGCGTCATCAGTGGCTGCTTTTTCTTCAGTTTATTCTGAATAAACAGCAGTTGTACCGCATATAACGCCGCAATCAGTAACGCGCTGTATGCCATCAGCGATAATACCACATGCACCAACACTTCTGGATGTTGGTCGAAATGCAAAATGTATTGTGGAGGTACTAGCCATAATAAAGCTACACCGATAATTGAACAGGCGAATACCACAGGCACCAATACGATCACTTTAATGTGTGACATCACAATGGTGAATGTCAGCGCAATGATCCAGCACACCATGGAAATCACAACGGTTAAACTGAAGTTCTGTCCATGAGAAGTGAAAAGGGCTGGATACAGGGCAAAGGCATGCAGCAATACAGCAATGGCTGCAAAAATTGTCACCAGTTTCCTGTTCGGGCCTTCGGGATGAAAAAGGCGACTTGTCACCAAAATCAGTGCCACGGCGTAAAACACCATTGCAACAGCAGGAAGAATGACCATCAGACGTTAACCTATTCCTTTATTGATAAAGATACGGTGGTAAACCGCAAGAAATTGCTGCCGTAAGAATAACATGAGTGATACACGCTTGGGCAGTGACACAGACAACAAAAATTAAATTGTTCACAATCCTTTAGTTGCAAAATCGTGTAATAAGTTCCAGTTGCGGAGTCAGCGGTATTCGCTATGCCTTGCTTGGTGGCATCTTGCCACGACATGGTTATAATACGCTGCAACTGCAGTAATTAAATATACGGAACAGAACACGCCATGTTTGAGAATCTCTCTGACCGCCTTTCCCGAACGCTGAAGAACATCAGTGGTCGCGGTCGTCTCACTGAAGACAACGTCAAAGATACGCTGCGCGAAGTACGCATGGCGCTGTTGGAAGCCGACGTTGCGTTGCCCGTAGTGCGGGAATTTGTTAACAGCGTTAAAGAGCGCGCTGTAGGTCAGGAAGTTACCAAAAGCCTGACGCCTGGGCAGGTATTTATCAAAATCGTCCAGAGTGAACTCGAAAATGCGATGGGCGAGGCTAATGAGGCACTAAATCTGGCAACCCAGCCCCCCGCCGTATTGATGATGGCGGGTTTGCAAGGGGCCGGTAAAACAACCAGCGTAGCCAAATTAGCGAAATTTTTGCGTACACGGCAGAAGAAATCTGTATTGGTCGTGAGTGCCGACGTTTACCGTCCGGCCGCTATCAAACAGTTGGAAACCTTGGCGCAGGAAGTGGAAGTAGAATTTTTCCCTTCCGATGTCAGCCAAAAGCCTGTCGATATCGCCAGTGCTGCGATTGCACATGCCAAACGTAAATTTATCGACGTTGTGATTCTCGATACCGCCGGCCGTCTGCATGTCGATGAAGCGATGATGGATGAGATCAAAGCGCTGCATGCTGCCGTTAATCCGATAGAGACGTTGTTTGTGGTGGATGCCATGACGGGGCAGGATGCGGCTAATACTGCAAAAGCATTTAATGATGCATTGCCACTTACCGGCGTTATTCTCACCAAAGTTGACGGGGATGCACGTGGTGGGGCGGCGTTATCGATTCGCCACATTACGGGCAAACCGATTAAATTCTTAGGTGTTGGTGAAAAGACTGATGCTCTGGAGCCGTTCCACCCAGATCGGGTTGCTTCACGTATTCTGGGGATGGGCGATGTCCTGTCGCTGATTGAGCAGGTAGAACGTGGTGTCGATAAAGAAAAGGCATTGAAACTTGCTCAGAAAGTGAAGTCCGGCGGTGGTTTTGATCTGGAAGATTTCCGCGAACAACTGCAACAGATGAAAAACATGGGCGGCATGATGAGCATGATTGAAAAGATGCCCGGCGTGGGTAAATTGCCCCCAGATGCCATGGCTCAATTGCAAGGCGGTAAGCTGACTGCTCAGATGGAAGCTATGATTAATTCCATGACGCCGGGTGAACGTCGCAACCCTGATATCATCAAAGGCTCGCGTAAGCGTCGTATTGCAGCCGGTTCTGGCACACAGATTCAAGATGTTAACCGCCTGCTGAAACAGTTTGCCCAGATGCAAAAAATGATGAAGAAGATGTCGGGTAAAGGCGGTATTAGCAAACTCATGCGTGGTATGGGCGGAATGATGCCGCCAGGAATGCGTTTCCCGGGACGTTAAACACGTTAGCGGGCTATGATTTTCATGGGGTAATTTTGGCCTGATGCGGTTGCAATTGGCTAAAAGTCAGGTAAAATTCCCCGGCTTTCTATGCTGGGACTCTTGGCGAACACAGGGTTCCAGTTTTTATTTTGCTGGCAAGCAAATCAAACAGAGGAACTAGAACGCATGGTTACCATTCGTTTATCTCGTGGTGGCGCTAAAAAGCGTCCATTCTACAACATCGTAGTGGCAGACAGCCGCAACGCACGCAACGGTCGTTTCATCGAGCGTGTTGGCTTCTTCAACCCACTGGCTCGTGGCCAGGAAGAAGCGCTGCGTCTGGATATGGACCGTGTTCAGCATTGGCTGGCTAACGGTGCTGCTACCAGCGAACGTGTTGCAAAACTGATCAAAGACGCTACTAAAGCTGCTTGATCGTAATAAAGGTATAGATTGATGAGCAGTAACCCCGAACCAGTTGTACTGGGCAAAATAGGCTCCAGTTATGGTGTAAAAGGTTGGCTGAGAATCACCGCCTATACCGAAGCTGTTGAAGGTATTTTTGAGTATTCTCCCTGGTATATTCAACAACAGGGTGAATGGCGTGAAGTGAAAGTTGATCGCTGGCGTTTCCATGGCAATACAGTGATTGCCTTGCTGGAAGGTATGGAAACTCGCGAGCAGGCACAGATGCTCACTAACTGTGACATCGGTATTCTGCCACAACAGATGAAATCATTGCCGGAAGATGAATTCTATTGGCGTGACCTTATCGGTTGTGCAGTGGTTAACACGCAAGGTTACAACATGGGCGTGGTCGATCAGATCGTGGAAACAGGATCTAATGACGTCTTGTTGATTAAAGCCAACGCTAAAGATGCCTTTGGCAAGGTGGAGCGTATGGTTCCCTTTGTCACCGAACAGTTCATCAAACAGGTGGACTTGACGGCAAAGCAGATAATCGTGGATTGGGATCCGGACTTCTAAGTCGAGGAAACAGCTTATGTGGTTAGGGGTCATCACCCTGTTCCCGGAGATGTTTCGAGCAGTAACCGATTTTGGTGTTACGGGTCGGGCCGTTAGAAACGGTCTGTTGGAACTAAAAACGTGGAATCCTCGTGATTTTACGTATGACCGCCACAACACGGTGGACGATCGACCTTACGGCGGTGGTCCAGGAATGTTGATGATGGTACAGCCGCTTCGCGAAGCTATACATGCTGCCAAGGCAGCTGCAGGCGAAGGTGCTAAGGTGATTTATCTGTCACCTCAGGGACGCAAGCTGACACAGCAAGGCGTAGCTGAGCTGGCACAGGCTTCCAAGCTGATTCTAGTGTGTGGTCGTTACGAAGGTATCGACGAGCGCATCATCAATGCGGAAGTTGATGAGGAATGGTCTGTAGGTGATTACGTGCTTTCGGGCGGTGAGTTACCGGCGATGACCTTAATTGATGCCGTTTCGAGGTTAGTTCCCGGGGTTTTGGGAAAACAAGCCTCAGCAGAGCAGGATTCCTTCTCTGACGGATTGCTCGATTGCCCTCATTTCACGAGGCCGGAAGTACTGGATGGCGAAGAAGTTCCAGCAGTGTTGCTCAGTGGCAACCACGAACAAATTAGACGCTGGCGTTTGCAGCAGAGTCTTATGAGAACTCTTAAGCGAAGGCCGGAATTGTTTGAAACTCTAGCTCTGACTGACGAACAAAAGACCCTGTTAGCGCAGTTCGTTGAGCAAATGGACTAAGCGTGGTCAAGCTCAGTTAATTCTAGAACGGAGATACAAATGAACAAAATCATCAAAATGCTCAACGATGAGCAAATGAAACAAGACGTACCAGCCTTTGGCGCCGGTGATACCGTAGTCGTTCAGGTACGTGTTAAAGAAGGTGACAAAGAACGTCTGCAGGCGTTCGAAGGTGTGGTTATTGCTAAGCGTAACCGCGGCCTGCACTCAGCGTTCACCGTACGTAAGATCTCTAACGGTGAAGGCGTTGAACGTGTGTTCCAGACTCACAGCCCTCTGGTTGCCAGCATCGAAGTTAAACGCCGTGGTCGCGTGCGTCGTGCTAAGCTGTACTACCTGCGTGATCTGTCAGGTAAAGCTGCACGTATCCGCGAAAAACTGGCTACTAAATAAGTCAGTTACTTTAGATAACGCAAGTGTTCGCACAGAAGCCCGCCTATATGGCGGGTTTTTGTTTTGTAAATATTAAAAACAATGCTTGATCCTGTTAGAAAATAAAGGCAGACTGATTTGGTGATGTAATGGTGTAACGTTACAATAATACGACGAGTCGTTCAGTCAAATATCAGGTGAAGTAAGTGTCAGAACAATCAATGCAAGCCAATCCGCTGGAAAATGTAAGGATACGTGCGGAAAAGGTACTGTTCACTCCGGAACAGCTAAAAAAGGAATTACCGCTTTCTGAGAAAGCCCATCAATTTATCCTTAACGCCCGTAAAACAGTTTCCGATATTGTGCATAAGCGAGATAACCGCTTACTGGTTATCACTGGCCCATGCTCAATACATGATCTGGCGTCTGCTAAAGAGTATGCCCTGAAACTCAAGCAACTGCGAGATGAACTTCAAGATCAGTTTTATATTCTGATGCGAGTCTATTTTGAAAAGCCGCGCACTACGGTTGGCTGGAAAGGGATGATCAATGACCCTGATATGGACGAATCTTTTGATCTGGAAAAAGGATTACGTCAGGCAAGGGAGCTAATGTTATTCCTCGCCGAGTTGGAAATACCTGTGGCCACCGAAGCGCTGGATCCTATCAGTCCTCAGTATATCTCGGAACTTATCAGCTGGTCAGCCATTGGGGCCAGAACAACTGAATCGCAGACTCATCGTGAACTTGCCTCCGGTTTATCAATGCCGGTTGGCTTTAAAAATGGCACTGATGGTAGTATTGATGTTGCGATCAATGCACTGAAATCGGCCGCCAGCAAACATCGGTTTATGGGCATTAACCAACAAGGGCAGGTAGCATTGTTACAAACCCGTGGTAACCCAGATGGACACGTGATTTTACGTGGTGGTACCCAACCTAATTATGATGCTGAGAGTGTTGCGCAGAGTGCTGAAGCGTTACATAAAGCCGGATTGACTGCGCGGTTGATTATTGACTGCAGCCACGGTAATTCCAGTAAAGATCATCGGCGCCAACCATTGGTGTGTCGTGATGTTTTCCAGCAGATCGCTCAAGGCAATAAATCTGTTATCGGTGTGATGTTGGAGAGTCATCTGTTTGAAGGCAATCAGAAATGTGATAAACCTCTGGCAGAATTGCAGTATGGGGTCTCGGTGACTGATGCTTGTATTGACTGGACCTCCACTGAATCTTTATTACGGCAAGGAGCGAAGCAACTAGCGCCAATCCTGCCAACCCGTTTTGATATGCTCAGGGCCGCTAATGCCTGAGGGAAAATATAATATGAATGAGAAGACCACCGAAGAGCTGGAAAAGCTACGGGATCTTATTGACGGTGTTGACCAGCAATTATTACATCTGCTGCGTAAGCGCCTGGATCTTGTCGCTCAAGTCGGTGCCGTGAAACATAGTGCTGGTTTGCCGATCTACGCGCCGGAAAGGGAAGCCGCAATGCTTGCCAAGCGCCGCGCAGAGGCGGAAACCATGGGGATCCAACCGCAACTTATTGAAGATGTGTTGCGAAGACTGATGCGGGAATCTTACCTGAATGAAAAGGATGTCGGTTTTAAACAGGTAAAAGAGCAGCTCGGTAAGATCGTCATTATCGGTGGTAAAGGTCAGCTAGGACAGTTGTTTGCTCATATGTTCAGTTTATCTGGCTATGATGTGCATCTGCTAGACAAGAATGACTGGCATATGGCTGAGTCATTATTTGATGGTGCCGGCTTGGTGTTAGTCACCGTGCCAATATCAGTGACCTGTGAGCTGATCCAGGAAAAACTCACTAAGTTATCTGAACATTGTATTCTGGCGGATCTGACATCGGTTAAAGCTGCACCATTAGAAGCCATGCTAGCGGCGCACAAAGGGCCTGTTGTGGGACTTCATCCGATGTTTGGCCCAGATGTCGGCAGCTTCGCGAAGCAAGTTGTTGTTGTGTGCCATGGCAGAAATGCAGAGGCTTATGGCTGGTTACTGGAGCAGATTAAGATTTGGGGTGCCAGACTGGTTGAGGCTGAAGCCGTGAAACACGATAAAGCGATGCAACTGGTGCAGGCAATGCGGCATTTTTCAACCTTCGTATATGGGTTGAATCTATGTCGCGAACATGCAGATATGCAAAGTTTACTGCAGTTTAGTTCACCTATTTATCGTCTTGAATTGGCGATGGTTGGTCGTTTGTTTGCACAGAGTCCTGAGCTATATGCCGATATCATTTTCGCGCAAAAAGGTAGCCTTAAGGCGATATCTGATTATCTGGCCAATTATTCTGAGGCTTTGACAGTACTGGAATCTGGTGATCGCGAAGAGTTCATTCGTCGCTTCCGTGAAGTGGCGCAATGGTTTGGCGAATTGGCACCGCAATTTCAGCATGAAAGCCGCGCCATGTTACAGTCAGTTAATGATTTGAAAAGTCATTAAGCACTTCTAGCGGTTTTCCTCTTAGTTAAAAAAATGTCCTCGATATTCAGTATGTCCGGGGCATTTTTTATTTTATTCAATTAGTTATATTTTTTCTTAACGTCACCAACGAAAAAGTAAGGTGATCTGGCTCTCTCTTTTGCTACAACGAGGTTGGCCTTGGTTAAGTTTTCAGTAGACTAACTTAAAACATGTAAAAAATATGCATGATTAAGGAGACCTACTGTGTTTTGTATTCAGTGTGAGCAAACCATCCGAACCCCAGCCGCTAATGGCTGTAGTTATTCCCAAGGCATGTGTGGCAAATTGGCTTCAACATCAGATCTCCAGGATCTGCTGATTTATATGCTACAAGGTGTATCTCTTTACGCCGCACGGCTGAGAACATTTGGGGTAATTGATGCAGAAGTCGATACCTTTGTTCCCAAAGCGTTTTTCTCTACCCTAACGAATGTGAATTTTGATGACGAGCGTATCGTCGATTATGCCCGTATCGCTGCCGCGTTACGTGACCGCTTGCAGGCACAATATCAATTGATCTGTACTGAAAATGGTCTGGTGCCAGAGGAGTTTCCAGTTGCTGCCAAGTTGTTGTTGGCTACCACCAAACCTGAATTATTAGTTCAGGCAAAACAAGCGGCACCGAATCGGGGCGAAGTTAACGAAGATATCTTAGGCTTACGTCTGTTGTGCCTCTACGGCCTTAAAGGCGCTGCAGCGTATATGGAACATGCACGGGTGTTGGGGCAAACCAGCAGCGAAGTTGCGGGAAAATTTCACGAGATCATGGGATTTTTAGCTACTGATAGTGAAGATGCAGACAAGCTGTTCACTACCGCGATGGATATAGGCCAACTGAACTATCAAATAATGGAGATGCTGGATAGTGGTGAAACCGCCACATTCGGTCATCCTGAGCCAACACAAGTGAATACTAAGCCAGTAAAAGGTAAAGCGATTCTGGTGTCTGGCCATGACATGAAAGATCTGGAGCTTATCCTGCAGCAAACGGAAGGCAAGGGCATTAATGTCTATACCCATGGCGAGATGCTACCAGCACTGGCTTATCCACAACTGAAGAAATACCCACATCTGGTCGGAAATTACGGTGGTGCCTGGCAAAACCAGCAAAAAGAATTTGCCAATTTCCCGGGTGCCGTAGTGATGACCTCCAACTGCATTATTGATCCGAATGTCGGTAAATATGCTGACCGCATCTTCACCCGCAGTATCGTCGGTTGGCCTGGTGTTACGCATCTGACCGGCGACGATTTTACAGCGGTGATTGAGAAGGCTCTCGCACTGGAAGGATTTAAGTATGATGAAATCCCACACCTGATCACCATAGGTTTTGCACGTAACACGCTGATGAACGCCGCTCCTGCCGTAGTTGAAAATGTGAAGAACGGTAATATCCGCCATTTCTTCTTGGTGGGTGGTTGTGATGGTGATAAGGCTGAACGCAGTTACTTTACCGATTTTGCGAAAGCAACGCCGAAAGATAGTCTGATCCTGACGCTTGGCTGCGGTAAATATAAATTCAACAAACTGGATTTTGGCGAGATCAACGGGATCCCTCGCTTGCTGGACATTGGTCAGTGTAATGATGCCTATTCCGCTATCCAACTGGCACTGGCCCTGTCAGAAGTTTTTGACTGCAGTGTGAATGAGCTACCGCTGAGCCTGGTGTTGTCCTGGTTTGAGCAGAAGGCAATTGTCATCCTGCTGACGCTGCTTTCCCTAGGCGTAAAGAACATCCGTACCGGGCCGACTCCTCCCGCGTTCCTCACACCTAATTTGTTGAAGATATTGGAAGATAAATTTGGTCTGCGAAATGTCAGTACAGTAGAAGAAGATCTTAACAGCATCTTAGGTGCTGCCTGATGTTGTTGATAAGCGCGGCACCTGTCGCGCTTATCGTTTTGAGGGAGAATAACCGATGATTAATGCCACTGAATTGTATGGCGCAGCGGCGCAGCATTTTATCGCAAATGACTGGCAAACGGGTGAGCTGAGGCTGATCTGCACGGCGCGCTGGCAGGAAACAACTGATGTGGTAAGTTTTCGTTTTAGAGCTGCCGAACCGATCAAATTTCGCTTTAAGCCCGGCCAGTTTATAACCTTTCACTTGGAGATTGGCGATTCATTATTTCATCGTTCTTACACCATCTCGTCATCACCGTCGCGGCCGCATTCGCTAACGGTGACGATTAAACGGGTGGAGGGCGGTAAAGTCTCTAATTACCTGCTGGATAATCTGCAGCCCGGACACAGTTTATTGGCATCAGGTCCCTATGGTGATTTTAACCTGATTGATATCCCAGCGGAGCGTTACCTGTTTCTCAGTGCCGGTTGTGGGATCACCCCAGTATATTCCATGACGCGTTACCTGACAGACACCTTAGGGCCTGATGCGGATATCTGCTTTATTCATAGCGCCAGGACTGCAGCCGACATTATCTATCGTGACAGCTTGCACGCAATCGCTGAACACTACGCTGGCTTTTCTCTGGGAGTGTTAGTGCAGCACGAACTGGTGTTACCTCAGTCTGAGCGTGGACAGTGGCTTAGCGGATATCTTGATGCCGAACGTTTGTTGCAATTGGCCCCAGATTTTCTTGACCGCACTGTTTTTGTGTGCGGCCCCGAACGATTTATGAACGCGTGTAAAAGTCTGTTTGAAGCGCTTGGATTTGATATGTCCAGGTATCACCAAGAAAGCTTTGGGATGGAAGTTTCCCCAAGCTTAAAGGCGGCTGTCGGTTCGTATTCGCTGCAAGTGGATGGT
Source organism: Shewanella sp. A32 (assembly GCF_029167175.1). NCBI lineage: Bacteria > Pseudomonadati > Pseudomonadota > Gammaproteobacteria > Alteromonadales > Shewanellaceae > Shewanella > Shewanella sp. A32. Next base: position 5,344 of record NZ_JARFTS010000005.1, on the reverse strand, counting down.
AATGAAACATCTCTCAATGGCACGCAGACTCTGCTGGAAGGGATTGAAGCACTGCAACTGCCTATTATTGCGGCCTGTCGTAGCGGCGTTTGTGGTGCTTGTAAATGCCGAGTCGTAGAAGGTGACGTGGCGTCTGATAGTCAACAAACACTTACAGCTGACGAGATCGCGTCAGGGATGGTATTAGCCTGCTCGAGTCGACCATTGTCTGATATTAAATTAGCACTGGGAAATTAATTGGTTAAACAAGAATTAATGATAGGGCATTGCACAATTAGAGTTCACAAAGTATGGTTAAAGTGACGGGCTGCTGGTAGCCCTATCTTCACTGACGTTGGCTGGAGAAAAACGATGACCGGTGCCCACTCGCAATTGATACTCGCAGAAGATCGTAGTTTAGGACATTTCCTATACGGGCTTATGTGTGCGTTTCCGCTGTTTTTAGTGCCAGTGGTACTGAGTCTGTTGATTAATTTTAGTCAGCGACAGGTTGCGCCAGCGTCATTAATGGGTAGCCATTTGCGGTGGCAACGACATAGCATTTTCGGCTTGTTGATGTTGATGCTATTGGGGTATTGGGTGAGTGCGTTGTGGCTCAGTTTGAGTTTCTTCGCATTGGGAATGATTTGGTTTAGTTACCGTATCTTTAAAGGTTGGTTGAATCTGACCGATGGCGTCGCAATGTGATTTACGTGTAGCATTAGAAACATAAGGCCCTGATATTTCAGGGCCTTATGTTTGGTCGCATTATGGCTGGCTATGCTGCCGGTAAATTTCAGCCAGCAGTTGTCGCTGTTCTTTCAGATTTCCCGCTGGTAACACAATACCATCTGCATGCAGGTGTTCTGCCGCTTGCGCCAGTTGCGGCTGTAAATCGGCATTGATGTAACTGAGATTGATGATCATCGGTAAATGGCTAATCGATTTAATATTCACCAGTGCCGCCAAATCCAGCGTTAACTGCTCTGGATGACTAAAGCTACGGATCCCCGCTTCACACAAGATCAGTTGCTGATTGCCGCAAGAAAGCAGTGAATCTGCCGCAGATAACCAGTCTTGCTCACTCGCCATATTATTGCGTTCCAGTATCACTGGCATATTCATGGCCCCGAGCTGGCTCAGCAGTTCTTTATTGAACATTTGCTCGCCGGGAATTAACAGCAAATCGGCATGTGATTTCGCAAATAACAGATCGGCTTGTTGTTGCACACTGATAATGCATTGCAGTCCCAAGTTATTGAGTTGATTTCTGAAATGCGACAGCACATCGTTATTGACCTGGCTGATACCGTCCACAATAACTGCTTGAAATCCCGCTTCGCGTAACGCTTGAGCTTGCTGACTATAACTGTTACCAAGCGTGGTCACATTAAGCGACGTAATTGCTGCAAGAGCGCCATTGCCGATATGCAGTTCACCACTGACGACCTCGGTATTATGTTCCTTAAAACTTCTTGAGTAACGGGCGCTGTCGGCTTCCTGTGGCAGCGCGTTCTTAGAACTATCTGGCTCGATGAGTAGCTGACTATTTTCTAATTGTGTCGGTTTCACGTTTTCAGAGGAGTAACATCCCAGCACTTTGATGAAGCGGGTAATACGCTCCATTTCGTGTAAAGCCTGGCGCACATGTCGGTGGGCGGTATTGCCATCAATATCCAGGTAAAACATCTCTTCCCATGGGGTGCCGTATATTGGTCGAGATTCCAGTTTGGTGATATTGAGGTTATGCAGCTTCAATACCAGCAACGCATCGGCTAATGAGCCGGGCGTTTGCCCAGTTGTCATGATTAACGTGGTCTTGGCAGGTATCTGGGTCGGGACACTGACGGCTTTGCGGGCAACCACAATAAAGCGGCTTTGATTAATTTTCTGATTGGCCAGATTTTGATCGAGTACTTCGAGATTATAATAAGCACCGCCTTCCGCACTGCCAATGGCTGCTACGGTGTTATCACCCTTACTCACCAGTTCCATAGCTTCGGCACTGCTGGCGCAATAATGCAATTTGATATTCGGATGTTCGTTAAGATAACGACTACATTGACTGATCGGTTGTGGATGCGCGTAAACCGTCTTGATGTGTTCAAGACTGCTGTTTGGCTTTGCTAACAAGCAGTGCCCAACTTCAATAGTCGTCTCAGCAACAATACTCAGGTTGGTATGCTGTAATAAGTCATAGACTTCATTGATGGAACCTGAAGAGGTGTTTTCTATCGGTAGAAAGCCATAGTCGGCATGTCCGGATTCAACTGCGCGAATTATCTCACCGAAGCTATGGCAGCCCATATCCTGCATTTCCATGTCTCGCCGTTCACAATAGCGATGGGCGGCAATATAGGAGTAGGAGCCTCGCGCACCTAGATAAGCGATGTTATAGAGTAATTTCCTGCCAGCAAAATCCGCTTGTGATTGTAAATAAGCTTGTTGATTTAAAACGGAATCTTCAATAATTGATTGGTATAGACTAAGCACATAGTGTGCGTCCAAACCATGCTCTCTGCCTTGTTTGACCAAGTCTGCCAGCAGCTCTTTTTCGCGTTTGGTGTCACGGATAGGACGGATATCAATCTCTTTACTGCGAGCTACTTCCAGACTTAGTTGCCGCCGCTTTGCCAGCAATTCCAGTAGTGATTTATCGACACTAGTTATTTGTTCTCGGACTAAGTTTAGTTGCGGCGCCTTTTTCATTCTAACCCCGATACGTCATTGCGGTTATAGACAAAAAGGCCTCCCGTTGGGGAGGCCTGATGATTTCGTTATCTTCGCTGAAATAATAGTAGCTCCCCAAATCGAGGACATAAACGATAACGAAAAATAAAGCTAATACGGTGTTCACGGATTTAAACTAAAGCGAAGAGTTAACAGTGTCAACGAAAAATTCACAAGGTAGTTTCAAATATAAAAAAGCGCCCCCAGGTGGGGGCGCTTGAAACGCTGACTCTCATCAGGCCGCATCTTCGGTGGCATAATCTTCTGCCAGATCCCCATTAAACAGGGTGCGTTTGGCGGGTTTGTGAGTCAGTCGATTCAGTTGCTTCTCCAGTCTCTGTCCCATGGCATTGATGGCCGCATAGAGATTTTGGTGCTTGGCCTGGGCAAATAACTGGCCGTTCCCTAATTTGATGGAGGTTTCTATTTTAAACCAAGGTCCTTCAGTAAGGATGATGACGTGGGGGTTAATTAACTGCACATCGTAGCGATCGAGCTTTTCGAGCCGACTTTCGATACGGTTGCGGATAGCTTCGGTGACATTGAATTCTTTGCTGGTGATTTTAAGCATATTGTCTAACCCTCTTTCATTTCCGTGAATCCAGATTACCAATTGCGGTGGTCTGAAATGTGATCTCGATCAACAATTGTTTTTAATAAAATGTCGTTGACGTAGAAGTTTGATCCTCCATACAAGTTCTCTAACTCAAGCGTTGAAATGCTTGAATAGTGGCACGTAACGGGTCATAGTTGACGGAATGGCTCGCAAGCTATCCTCCTGAAATTTTCGTTTGTCACCTGCGGTGTATTGTCCTTCACTGGTCAAATTGGCGTCATTCCGTTACCTTCCTTGTTAGTTAAGCTTAGGTGAATATTTTCTACTGCGCATTTTGGATGCGAAAATTTATATCGGATATGGCAAATATAAACATGACTCAGAAAATGATGGTGTGGGATGTTCCGGTTAGACTTTTCCACTGGCTGACATTGTTGCTGGTAGCATTGTTATGGTGGAGTGCAGAACAAGGTGAAATGCAATGGCACCAGCTGTTTGCATATCTGTTAATGATCAATCTACTACTCAGAATTGTTTGGGGGTTTATCGGTAGCCAATATGCGAGATTCAGCGATTTTCTGCGGTCGCCGTTCCAGGTCATCAGCTACGTGCGCAAACAACCTGATGAACCTTCACTAGGGCATAATCCGCTGGGTGGTTATATGGTGCTGGCGCTGATTTTAGTGTTGTTGTTACAAGTGAGTAGTGGAATGTTTGCCACAGATGACATTGTCACCGAAGGACCCTTTTACTCGTGGGTCAGTGATGCTCTGTCGCGTTGGCTTACCTGGTTTCATAAAAGCAACTTTAACTTACTACTGGTTTTGGTGGTGATACACGTCAGTGCCGTGGTGTTTTATGAAATCCGTGGCCAGCGACTAATTGCGGCAATGGTAACTGGCAACAAGCAGACAACTCTGGTATCGGTTAGCCAGCAGGGTAATGTCACGCTAAAGCGTTGGTTGTGGGTGATGCTACTAATTTCAGCCCCAATTGGTTATTGGTTGATTTGGCCGTTGCTGGGGACTCTGTAGAGTGAATTGATGCAGTAGCATCAGTCAGACTGACACTACTGCACATTGGCTTAATCCTTTTTATACAAATCGTGGCAGGCTTTGCAGCTTTTCCCGGTCACGGCAAATGCCTGTTTCACGGCATCTTCGTCACCCGATTGCGCTGCCTGCAGCAATTGGGCGGCATTTTGCTGCATTGCTGTAAGTTTGGCTTCAAAATCAGCTTTGTTTTCCCAGATCACCGGTAAGGCGTCTGTATGGCCGCTACTGGTACCCTCGATAAAACCTTCTAACGGTAACTTAGACAGTGTCGCCACATTTTGGGCGCGCATTAATACCGTAGCTTTGTCGAAGGGCTTTTTCGCTTTAACCATGGCACCGATATCGGCGAAGTTATGCGCCATCACTTCAAACACCGCCTGGCGATAGTGTATGGCATCTGCTGGCTTTTTGAATTCTCCAGCGTGTGCGGAAACCAAGAAGACTGCTCCTAATGAAGTTAGCAACGTCAATTTAATGCGCATGTTTGTCCATTCCTTGAGTTGTGTGATTTCGATCACCATTCTTAGCTGATAAGACATTGGTGCGTCAACATTAATGATGGATAGCTAATATCGAGATCCTCATACACTTTTTTTCATGCAAGCGAGTCGGTATACTGTCATCATGTATCATTACATGATGACAGTTACTTTATGAGACCTCAGTGGAAAGCTGTTCAGCAGTTAATCCTTGAACATCCTCAGAACGAGCAGCTCGATTGCTTATTTGAGTTATTGTTAACAGAAGAGGAGCGACAAGCATTCGCCGGTCGTTTAAAAGTTTTTCAGTTATTGCTTGAGGGACAGTTAAGTCAACGGCAGATCGCCGCCGAGTACGGAATTAGTATTGCCACGATCACCCGCTGCTCCAATTACTTAAAGAATATGTCGGCACCAACATTGGCAAATGTGCAGGCGTTGATTTTGTGAGCCTTGTCCCGTCCTAATATAGGTTGACAGTTTTTAGGCCAGCTCCCGTAGCTGGCCTTTTCTATTGTGCACCTGATTGGGTGTTGCCATATCTA
>NZ_JARFTS010000059.1:0-1497 GCF_029167175.1 Shewanella sp. A32 | reverse complement strand
AAGATAGGTGAGAATCCTATCCACCGTATGACTAAGGTTTCCTGGGGAAGGCTCGTCCTCCCAGGGTTAGTCGGGACCTAAGCCGAGGCCGAGAGGCGTAGGCGATGGATAACAGGTTGATATTCCTGTACTAGTTAAACTTGTTTGAACAATGGAGGGACGCAGTAGGCTAAGGAAAGCACCCAGCTGGAAAAGGGTGTCCAAGCAGTAAGTCTGAAGTAGAGTCAAATGCTTTACTTCTTAAGGACAAGCTGTGATGGGGAGCGAAATTTAAGTAGCGAAGTTCCTGACGTCACACTGCCGAGAAAAGCTTCTAGTTAGAGTTTAGCTACCCGTACCGCAAACCGACACAGGTAGTCGAGGAGAGTATCCTAAGGTGAGCGAGAGAACTCTCGTTAAGGAACTCGGCAAAATGACCCCGTAACTTCGGGAGAAGGGGTGCTGATCGCAAGATCAGCCGCAGTGAAAAGGCCCAGGCGACTGTTTATCAAAAACACAGGTTTCTGCAAAATCGTAAGATGACGTATAGGGGCTGACGCCTGCCCGGTGCTGGAAGGTTAAGGGAATGAGTTAGCGTAAGCGAAGCTCTGAACTGAAGCCCCAGTAAACGGCGGCCGTAACTATAACGGTCCTAAGGTAGCGAAATTCCTTGTCGGGTAAGTTCCGACCCGCACGAAAGGCGTAACGATCTGGGCACTGTCTCAACGAGAGACTCGGTGAAATTATAATACCCGTGAAGATGCGGGTTACCCGCGACAGGACGGAAAGACCCCATGGAGCTTTACTGTAACTTGATATTGAGTGTTTGTACAGCTTGTACAGGATAGGTAGGAGCCGTAGAATCCGGAACGCTAGTTTCGGAGTAGGCAATGGTGGGATACTACCCTCGTTGTATGAACCCTCTAACCCGCGCCACTAATCGTGGCGGGAGACAGTGTCTGGTGGGCAGTTTGACTGGGGCGGTCGCCTCCTAAAGAGTAACGGAGGCGCCCAAAGGTTCCCTCAGAATGGTTGGAAATCATTCGTAGAGTGTAAAGGCAGAAGGGAGCTTGACTGCGAGACAGACAGGTCGAGCAGGGACGAAAGTCGGGCTTAGTGATCCGGTGGTACCGTATGGAAGGGCCATCGCTCAACGGATAAAAGCTACCCTGGGGATAACAGGCTTATCTCCCCCAAGAGTTCACATCGACGGGGAGGTTTGGCACCTCGATGTCGGCTCATCGCATCCTGGGGCTGTAGTCGGTCCCAAGGGTTGGGCTGTTCGCCCATTAAAGCGGTACGCGAGCTGGGTTCAGAACGTCGTGAGACAGTTCGGTCCCTATCCGTCGCGGGCGTAGGAAATTTGAGAGGCGCTGTCCTTAGTACGAGAGGACCGGGATGGACACACCGCTGGTGTACCAGTTGTTCCGCCAGGAGCATCGCTGGGTAGCTATGTGTGGATGAGATAAACGCTGAAAGCATCTAAGTGTGAAACTCACCTCGAGATTAGATTTCCCA
>NZ_JARFTS010000058.1:0-1586 GCF_029167175.1 Shewanella sp. A32 | reverse complement strand
TCTTCCAGGCTGGGCATAAATTCACTGCCCATTCGGGTGGCGGGATACCAGGCACTTGCGAGCGCCACTAGGGCGGCTAGGATCGTCACCTTAGGAAAGCGCAATACCAGATTTAATGCCGGTTTATAGCCGGCGATTAACACCCGGCTGATGGGGTTGGCCGTTTCAGAAGGAATTTTGCCACGAATAAATAGCCCCATCAGAATGGGCACTACCGTGACTGAAAGTATCGCCGCTGACGCCATAGCAAAGGTTTTGGTGTAGGCGAGTGGCGTAAACAAACGACCTTCCTGATCTTCCAACGCAAACACCGGTAAGAAGCTCAAGGTAATAATCAGCAGCGAGAAAAATAACGCCGGCCCCACTTCCTTGGAAGCTTCCGCCACTATTTGCCAGTGTTCAGGGCCTTGCGGTGCACGATCATGTTCATGCCGGAAATGTTCCAGATGTTTGTGCATGTTCTCGATCATGACAATGGCACCATCGACCACTGCGCCAATCGCAATGGCAATGCCGCCTAGGCTCATAATGTTGGCGTTCACTCCCATGTGATTCATGACGATAAAGGCCATCAGAATCGACATTGGCAGCGTAAAAATGGCAACCAGGGTCGAACGGGCATGCAGCAAAAACAGCAGGCAGACTAAACTGACGACTACCATCTCTTCAATGACCTTGTGGACCAGGTTGTCGACAGAATTCTGGATCAGGTGTGAACGATCATAGGTTGGGACGATTTCGACGCCTTCCGGTAAACCAGCTTTCAACTGTTCCAGTTTGGCCTTGACGGCTTTAATTGTTGCCAGGGCATTTTCGCCATAACGCATCACGATAATGCCGCCGACAGTTTCGCCTTCACCATCAAGTTCGGCAATTCCACGGCGGGCCGCGGGACCTTTACGAATGGTGGCAACATCGCGCAGCAACAGTGGGGTTCCGGATGGACTGGCAATACCTAACGGAATTTCACCAAAATCTTTCAGGGTCTGACGATAACCTTTGGCGCGCACCATATATTCTGCTTCCGCCATTTCGACCACAGAGCCACCGACTTCGCTGTTGGCCTTGGTAATGGCAGATTTCACGCTGGCAATGTCTAGCTTATAGATGGCCAGTTTGTCCGGGTCGAGCACGATTTGATAGGTCTGCTCCATACCGCCAACGGTGGCGACTTCGGAAACGCCAGGGACACTCTGCAATTCCAGCTTCAAGTACCAGTCTTGTAAACTCTTGAGTTGCGACAGATCCAGCTTGCCGGTCTTATCGACTAATGCATATTCGAAAATCCAGCCGACACCGGAAGCATCGGGTCCCAGCGACGGCTGGACGCCATCCGGTAGCCGACTACTGATTTGACTTAGGTATTCCAGCACGCGTGAACGCGCCCAATAGATGTCGGTACCGTCTTCAAAAATCACATACACATACGAGTCGCCAAACATGGAATAACCGCGGACGGTCTTCGCCCCCGGGACGGCTAACATGGCGGTCGACAACGGATAAGTGATCTGATCTTCTACCAGCTTGGGGGCCTGACCGGGATAAGAGGTTTTGATGATGACCTGCACATCCGAGAGATCCGGCAA
>NZ_JARFTS010000056.1:0-1666 GCF_029167175.1 Shewanella sp. A32 | reverse complement strand
CTTGATAAACAGACAAAAGGTACTTGATAAACTTCTGTAGGCCTTGGGAGAGTAGGCCTAAGGTGGGGTCTAAAAGAGGTTTAAAAGAGGTTTATAAAAGAGGTATAAAAGAAGCACCGCTGTACGAGATTAAAATCTAGAAATAAAAAACACAAAGGAGTGAGCCCAAAAACAGGCTCACATTCAACTCCAGTCGCTACGCTCCTTGCGCCTCACTCTGTTCGTTGCCAGATAAGGTGTGGCAAGCCACATTTAATCGGGCGCTAACGCCCCGAACCCCATCCAAGCTGAGCCAGCTTGACCGCTTTTTCACTCGCCGTTAGGCAGGAAAGCAAAGTTTTATAGAAACTTTGGCTTTCGCCAATTCAGTGTTAAGACTGGTTTAGAGCTGTCAATTCCTTATGCTCCCACGCTTTGCTCGTCCGCTACCATTGACAGCAAATAGTTAGCTTTTCTAAAACTTGATAAAGATTTATCTGCTATGTCCCTTTTTAAGGGACTTATTTTTTATTCTCAGCGATTTTAAGGCTATTTATATACAATTTATAACAAAGCCAAAATAAAAAGCCCTCAGCGACTTTTTAGTGGGCTAAATTACAAAGCCTGGGCGATTAATAATATCTTCTTGTCTTTTTTTGCAAAATATAAGTGTATAAGGAATCATACAAATTCTTTTTGATCTCGTCAGGTTCATTGACAGAAACTTCAAACAATTCTTGAATATCAATTTGCCAAGGATCAGCAAGCATTTCATCAATGGGCTTTAATACTTTCTTTTCGTCCATCTTAATGACTCCTAACATCAAAATAATGCTTTCAGTTTAAATTCACAGATCTTACAGCACCGTTATTCAAAATTTGTTACCAAGCTTATAAAGATTATCTGCACAAAGCAATTAAAAAATTTTGGCTTAAAACAGCGTAATCTGCAACACTTTTTAAATATTTAAAACATAACAATCCTAGTTAGGTGCAAACATAAATTGAATTAAAAATACAGTCAATTCAACAACGGCAAAAACTGATTTCATGGTTATCAGCAGACCGAGTGAAACGAGGTCAATGCGCATTTACACATAGAATTTATTCTATGTTGTGCTAGACCCATTAAAAACCTGTATCAGAAGTCGCCGTTGGCGACAACTAAAAATCCAAATAAAACTAACCAAAATCAATTTGATCTAACATAGTTTCGGTACTGGCTTGGTCTAAGCCTAAATAAGCTAAAGTCATGGCTTCACTGGAATGATTTAATAAGTGCATGACTAAGCCAATATTGTAATTGGATTGCGTGTAGACGCGATAAGCCCCGGTTTTGCGCATCGTATGGGTCCCTAGATAATTAATGCCTAACAGATCGCCAACCTTGCTCATGATTTTATAGAACTGTTTTTCCGTGATATGGCGCTCGGGGTGTTGAATGGAAGGAAAGAGCCATTCAGAATCCAGCTGATGATCAAGTAGCCATTGACGGTACAATAAGAGCTCTGTTTGAACTGGTTTAAGGTACAAAGTATTAGGTTTACCCGTTTTTCGGTCATGAATAAACGCATTTTGTTTAATACAACCGTAAGGATTAAAAATATCTGCATGTTTTAATCCAAAAACGACACTCACTCGCAGAAGCTACGCTTTACCAACTAGAAAAAACGGATAGTTACGACGG
>NZ_JARFTS010000055.1:0-1779 GCF_029167175.1 Shewanella sp. A32 | reverse complement strand
CATAGACACTCCTTAAAGATAGGTCTAAGCCTATCGCTTAACTAATGAGTGTCCGTTTTAATTGGGGGCTATTACACTGTTCTCGTACAATAACAAATTCATCACCAGTAAGCCGAGAAACTAGGTTGTCTGAAAATTGCGCCGATAATCTTGCTGCTAATTGGACCAGCAGTTGATCACCTGCTTGATGCCCCAATGCATCATTAATCACCTTAAAATTGTCCAAGTCTAAACAAAACATAGCGCTGTAGCTGGTAGTATCAGTATTAGACGCAAAGAGGTCTTGGAGTTGCTTCATCAAACTGTGACGATTTATCAGATTGGTCAGCGAGTCGTGGGAATATAGATGTGTAAGGGTTTGTTGATTATTAACGTCTTCAGAAACATCCTTGTGAGTTCCAATCATTCTGGAGGGCTGCCCATTTTCATCCCACTCAATAATCATCCCACGATCAAGGATCCATACATAATGGCCATCCTTATGACGCAAACGATGTAACGACTCAAACTCGGTAACCTTACCGTCCAAAAAAGCCTGTAACGTCAATAACACTGCATTCTGATCTTCGGGATGTAACCGCTCTTTCCATGACAAAAAGCTATCTTCCAGTTCTTCTGGCATAAAGCCTAACATCTCCTTCCAACGGTCGGACAAAAACACTTTTCGACTAGATATATGCCAGTCCCAAATGCCATTGCGAGTGCTATCGATAGCAAATAGCCAACGCTGTTCGTTATCTTTTAGTTTATTAATGAGATCCCGATATCGCTGTTGATTCTTATATAACAACTGTTGCAATTCAACTAACTCATCAGCGACTAAAAAAGACGAAGACAATACCCCCATATCATCAATGGCATTGATTAATTGCCGGATTGGACGTTGAAATGACCAGTAAATAAACAAAAAAATTGCCAACAAAAACAGTGTTATCAACCCCCACACAAAAAAGAAGTGAGCGCGAAAGGATTGTTCGGCGGCCGAAAATTTAGGGTATAAGTCATACTCCATAAACACTAACTGTGGTTGCTTGCCAATATCTGCATGCTCAAGCGTTAGTGGATAATAAATAGATAACACCGCGGCTTCGAAATCCACTTTTGTAGTGGGGATGCCAGCCTTAACCACATCGTCATGTAGGATAGGAGAAAATGCTTCAACGGTTTCTCCTGCATTATTTCCACGCCAAATAGTGTGATTGGCAAACAGAACCTTGCCTGATGCGTTTACTAAAATAAATGTTTTTAAATCCAGATCGTTACTGAGGAAAACGATCTCGTCATCTATGCGAGAGGGATCTTGAAGTTCATTCGCTTTGCTAGCGATCAGATTCATTCTGCCAAGTTCTTCATTCCAGTGTGAAAGAACATCTTGAACGGTACTGGCTAACAACAAATGATGTTCATATAAATAAGTACCCGCTAGCAAGCAGGTATAAATAAAGAGAATAACTGCAGGAATGAAATAAAATCGAAAAGGTCGTAATAGCTTCACAAAAGGGACTCCACGAACAACTGGGTAGACCTTTAGAGGGCGTTCAATTTACCTACAAATTTAAGGTAAAGCCAATTGGTTTTAGCGTTTCATGACATAATTTATTACAAATATGATCTGCTTCAGCAATATCAAATATAAAATTGATAGTGCCGTTTCTAATCAGAAAAACAAAAGGCCTCAGTGAATACTGAGGCCTTTTGTTTATAAATAGGCGCTTGGCGATGACCTACTCTCACATGGGGAGACCCCACACTACCATCGGCGCGATTGTGTTTCACTTC
>NZ_JARFTS010000054.1:0-2238 GCF_029167175.1 Shewanella sp. A32 | reverse complement strand
GTGCGCTTACGGCTTGAGTTAGTTGATGTCGCCATAAAGAAGTCCTCTTTATGTCAACGTATTTCAGGACGGGACACTTTTAGACAAAAAAGCCCGGCATCGTCCGGGCTTTTTAATTCGCGATGTTTAAATAGCAACTGAAGGATGTTTAGCTTCCCACTTCTTCCAGAATTTATCGTGAAAGTAAAACACGACAGTATTAATACTCGGTTCTATCAATGCTACAGCGCCACCGACCAATACACTACCGGTTAACAGATAAGTGATGCTGAAAGCCACACTAAAGTGCAGCACAGCAAAGGTTAATGTCTTAATCATGCCCCACCTCCCATTTGTTTATGTGTTAATGATAATTGTTATCATATAAAAATAAACAGGAGGATTTCGATTATGCTAAACGGAAAATGCGTTCGACATTAATCCAACTTCAACGATGTTAGTAGTACCAAGGAAATTCAGAGAAATCCTGATCGCGTTTTTCCAAAAATGCATCCCGGCCTTCTTGGGCTTCAGCGGTACCATAGGCTAAACGAGTCGCCTCTCCCGCAAATAGCTGTTGTCCCACCAGACCATCATCTGGCAAGTTGAAACCATATTTCAACATACGCATTGCTGTCGGGCTTTTGGAGTTGATTTCTTTGGCCCAACGTAAAGCTTCTTGTTCCAGTTCGGCATGTGGTACTGACTTATTCACCATGCCCATAGCAAAAGCTTCGTCGGCACTGTAATTAAACCCACAAAAGAAAATTTCCCGAGCGCGCTTTTGACCGATCATTTTTGCGAGATAAGCGCTGCCATAACCAGAATCAAAGCTGGCAACATCAGGATCTGTTTGTTTGAAAACTGCATGTTCTTTAGAGGCTAATGTCAAATCACACACAACATGTAAACTATGACCGCCTCCTACCGCCCAACCAGGAACGACCGCAATCACTACCTTGGGCATAAAACGGATCAGCCGCTGCACCTCAAGGATATGAAGCCGTCCCATCCGTGCCAAATCAGCCTTTCCCGCTTCGACACCTTCATACTTATAACCGTCTTTGCCACGAATACGCTGATCACCACCGGAAGAAAAAGACCATTGTCCTTTTGCTGATGGCCCATTACCCGTCACTAAAACACAGCCAACATCAGACCACTGGCGGGCGTGGTCTAGTGCGGTATACAGCTCATCAACCGTTTTGGGACGAAAGGCATTAAGACAATCGGGACGGTTAATAGCAATTCTGACCGTACCCTGCTCTTTAGCTCTATGGTAGGTAATATCTTCAAAATCAAAGCCTGATACTGGCTCCCAAGATTTAGTGTCAAAGATATCAGATACGAATTGCGACATAGTTACAGCCCTTAAGTAAAAGCGTTAGTTAGAAATTTATCGACGATACTGCATCCTGATTAAAAGTTATCGCAAATAAACTGAAGATTGTCCTTACTGAATACTGGATGTGACATGACATCACTGCGGCAATACTCATCCTTGAAATCTGAAAAGGTATCAGGACTTTCCAATACCTTATTCAACTCTTGCAGTTCAGCATTAGACAATCGCTCGCCGAGAGTTGACCTTAGTTTTGCACGCTTTTGATCGATACGGATAATTTGAGTTCCTGTCATCGCATCCAGTTTGCGTTCTATCTTATTCAGTAGCGCTTCTGATTTTGCGATAGGCTCATCTAGCTTATCTGTCTTAGTCGCAAGGTAGTAAACAATAGCAGCGAGCACTGCCAGAATAATCCATCCTCTCATCGTGGCTCCTTCAACTCTCGTGTGCGAGATAACGCAATAATACTTCAGGTTGTGGTAAATAGTGCAGAATTCCAGTTTAACGTACGCTGACTGGCGAGAAATTTTTTAGTCTTATTAGGCAAAATTCGGAGAGCTTGCCTACACTGAATAGACGGATGTTCATCTAAGTCCCCTGCAAAAGTCGGTAATAGGCGCTTATTTGTACCATAACCATTTAACTTTTAAGCGGTTGGATGGTTTCTTGAACAAACGAAAAAATTCTTTTATTTAGCCCTTGCGCAAACAGCTAAGGGGCCTATAATGCGCACCCACTGACACGGCAACAGCGACACGCTGGCGGTGTTGAGGACAAGGCGGCAAGGCTGAATTGTCCTGGCGAAAAAAGATTGGTGAAAGCCACTTGACGCCAAAACGGGGTGGTGTAGAATGCACGTCCCTGTTCGGAGATAAGCCCGAACAACGCTCTTTAACAATTGATGAGACAAGCAA
>NZ_JARFTS010000053.1:0-2353 GCF_029167175.1 Shewanella sp. A32 | reverse complement strand
TGGCTGAACATGCCACTGGTGGGCGTTAAGGCGGCATTAGTACTTTCACAACTTGCAATCCACTGAGGGTCCACATTACCCATCAGATGGCCCATTGACATATTATTCACAGACCAGCTGCCATCATGACTGAGGCTATAGTTATAGTTGCTGTCGTGATTAAGCCCCATATACAGCCCCACTTCCATCGTGAAGCTATATTGCTGAGCCGCCGCAACAGAGAAATCCATCAATGGCAGTTCATCATCCTGTACTTGCAATGCGTGAATGCCCTGACCGTCTTCTACATAGCAACCATTGTTGCCGTCACCTTGCACCACCGTCATATAGACATCATGGTAGTCACCGACGGGAATACTCAGACCATCAACGACATTGATACTGTCGCTGCCCTGATAATCCATCAAGTTAAAACGCATATCGCCCAGTGAGTAGCGATGTTCAACACCAGAGGCATCGGTCATCACTAATTCGTGTAATTGTAATCCTACTGTAGTCACGCCACTCATCGGTGAATCTGTCAGTGCGACGGTAACAGAGCCAGTTTGTTCCGGAGTGGTGGGGTTTGTGGGGGTAACACTATTATTGCTGCTACTGCCGCTGCCACCACCACAAGCGGTCAGTAGTGCACAGGCCGATAAAAATAACCAACTGCGGTACATCATCTTCTTTCTCCAGAACCCTTTAAAAGTGTGGGTACACGGTCAGATCATCTTGTTACGGGTAAATAAATGTAATGATTTGTGTCAATGTATTTAAATATGAAAATAATCTTAAGAATGGATTAACCTTAAAAATATAGCTGATCAATATGTGACCGATTACACAAACCCGTAGTAATGCCTGATTGTTGCTATCCTTATTACCTATACGTGGGCGCACATCACTCACTTAGGAGGAAAACCATGAAGAAACTACTTACAACGCTTGTTTTGTCTGCTTTGCTTACCGGTTGGGCATATGCAGCAAACGATACGATGGCTGGTCAAGGGATGCAGAATGGCATGATGATGGGGCCAATGAGCAACGAACAAATGCAGGACATGCACAAGCAAATGGGAAATATGCAGTCGATGATGACGGATATTAAAGCCGAAAAGGACCCCAAAAAGCGCAGTCAGATGCTGATGCAACACATGGCGGCCATGCAACACGGCATGCAAATGATGATGGGATCAACTGGCGGCGACCAAAGTCAACATCAAGGTATGAATGGCATGGATATGGGTCAGCGCATGAACATGATGGAGCAGCGAATGAGTATCATGCAGATGATGATGGAACAAATGATGGAGCATGACGAACAGATGCAACATCATGATCAGTAGTAGTCTGTAGGCTCCGCATACTGTACTTTTAAGGGTGCCTAGACGTGCTCTTAGATATTCAGCCACAATTAGCTGACACCGAATTCTGAACGCCCTCAATGGTATACGGAGCCGCTGCTGCTTTCATTTCAACATACGGCCTACCCAATATCCCACCCTCATTAGCCAGCCATCATATGTTTGCATAGGCCCAAATTTTAAAATCAACGAGTCTGTTCATCTGAGTTCCTGTTCCCTAGCGGTGCATATGTTCATGATCACTCTCTTCCTCCATATCATCATCAGGCGGTGCTTTAGTGACCATCTCTCGATATTGTGCAGGACTTAAATCCGGGAGTTTCATTAAGAATGCCACCATGCTCCAGATGGTAGGATCGTCATGGTTAAATCCCCAGGCAGGCATTGCACTCATTTTTATGCCATGTTTAATCACCCAAAAAGCCTCATTGGGTGCAACGCGGTGAAGCGACAGATTAGGAGGCTGAGGATAGAGCCCTGGACGTATTTCTGAATGGGTCATATCGGGGGCAAGATGGCATTCTGTACACATAGCGGCATATTGACCTGCGCCCTTTAAGATAAGAGCAGGGTCATCCAAATTAGGAACCCTAATCCCTTTAGCATGCTGCTCAATAGAGCGTTGGCGTAACACATTTAAGGCTTCATACACTGGCTGTATGTGCGGCTCATCTGCGCCGATGTTATAGATACCTGAATATATTACCGCAGTGCTCACAAGACAAATTAGAACAAGAAATGACACAAAAATGAGCAAGTAATGTTTGATAAAATTCATCATTACGTAACCATATTATTTGACATTATAGACAAAAGCGATTGTTGCCATACAACAAGTTAAACATCAGATAATGTCCAAAGTAATAGGTTAGTTGAATTTTAAGAGGTCAGTGCAAATATTGTTATTTAGGTGATGATACACCCAGCGACCAGGGCAAGATCACGAACATAATTTGAGCTATTAGACTGACATTCTCCCAAAGGGCTGGACGGTTCATACTGGCTGT
>NZ_JARFTS010000052.1:0-2713 GCF_029167175.1 Shewanella sp. A32 | reverse complement strand
TGAAAATGGCAAAGTTAGACCTTGGCGATAACGGAAGATTGAAAATGTTCGTTATGCCGAATATTTGTCAATCTTAGAATTTAAACGGGCACATGATGTAAGGGGTTGTGGTGAAGTTTTACGTTTTCGTAAGATTGGCGAGCACTTAAAACTTTATCAAACGTGGTTTTGTCATAAACGATTATGTCCATTGTGTAATTGGAGAAAGAGCATGAAAAATTCGAGCCAATTAAAACAAATTATTGCGGAAGCAGTTGCAAGAGAGCCTAAAGGACGGTTTTTGTTTTTAACTTTAACCGTTAAAAACGCTCATTCAGCAGAGGAGTTAAAAGTGTCTTTAAGAGCTTTGACTAAAGCCTTTAATAAGCTAACTCGTTATAAAAAAGTGACTAAAAATTTATTGGGTTATTTACGTTCAACGGAAATTACCGTTAATGAACAAGATGGGTCATATAATCAGCATTTACATGTTTTGGTTTTTGTGAAAAGTAGTTATTTTAAGAATTCAAATAATTATTTAGCACAAGCAGAATGGGCAAAATTATGGCAAAGAGCTTTAAAAGTTGATTATGAGCCTGTGGTGCATGTGCAGGCTGTTAAAGCTATCAAACGCAAAGGAACTGACTCTTTGCAAGCTAGTGCCGAAGAAACGGCGAAATATGAGGTAAAATCAGCTGATTATATGACGGCTGATGATGAGCGTAATTTGGTGGTGATTAAAAATTTGGAGTATGCCTTAGCTGGAACACGACAAATCAGCTATGGTGGATTATTAAAGCAAATTAAGCAAGATTTGAAACTTGAAGATGTTGAAAATGGTGATTTAGTTCATGTTGGCGATGAAGATTACACCAAAGAGCAAATGGAAGCTGCGGAAGAAGTTGTTGCAAAATGGGATTTTAATAAACAAAATTATTTTATTTGGTAAAGAGAATGTCAGGATATGATCAACGGTAAATCCGTTGGCATATCCCTTTTTTGTTGTCAGCTTGCTGACTTCTGATACAGGTTTTAGCATTACTCCAATTTATTTGGAGTGTAAGTGCGCCTTGAACTAATATTTTCGAATTTTGTCATTGGCGAAATATAAGACAATGCGCACTTACACGTCATTGAAAATGACGTTTGTGCTTATCCTCGTTTTTTATCCAAGGGCGCACTTATACTCCACTAAAATTATGTGGGAGAAACGTGCTAAAACCTGTATTAGAATTCGCTTCGCTCAAACTTAACTGACTGCGTCAGTTTGAAACATTCAAAGGCTCTTATTTGCGTCCTAAGCGATTTTTTCTCCCGTACTACGACCCCTTGATACGCCTTTTACATTGACGGAACTTCTGATAAAAAAATGAAGTGTTTTAAATTTACGTATTTAAGCATCAATAGCATCAAATGTTAGTTCATATAAATCTTTATTATCCAAATTAACGAATTCCTCAATATTTACTCGGTACACAATATTATTTTGCTTTTTAGAGAGTTGATTATAGTAGCTTATATTAATATGCATATTGGTTTTATGACCATTATTTTTAACTGTATCTTGAAATTCTTCAAGCGCATTTTTACCGATGGGTATTAAATAATATTTACCACCAGGTAAAACATTAATATGTTTTTCTTGTACAATTTCGTTTTCATTAAAATGGACTTTTATATCTATATTTTTAGCAACTCCACCGCCTAAGTTTTGTAGTTTAAAAGCAGTATTTACATAGTCAGAATCAGTTTCAGTTAGATTTCTTAATTTTAAATTTTTTCCTTCTTGTTCCATAGTAATTTGATCGAAAGCCAAGTATGGGATAAAAGACATTTTAGTTTGTTTGATTTGTACCATTACCGAAATGAGATATAAAAGTGCCATGATAAATGTTCCGATTGAACCAACTGCTTGTAAAATATTTATCATAAATTCTCCTTTTGAAATAAGTAATTTTTTGATTCTACATAATACAATATATTCGTTAATTACATTTAAATGCTTTATTCCAATAGCTTTTTTTACGCTTTAAGCCATTTTAACTAACTGTAAGCTATTTTAACTGTCTGTCAACGGTAAATCGACTTAGAGGGGCTTATTGAGCCTTACAGGCGATATTAGCCCCTCTTGGAGACTTTAAGGAGTTGATAGACGCACAAATGCCCAAAAGCCTGATGAGCAGGAAACAAGCCATTGTTTCCCCGAGCCCAGCGGCGGCAAGCGTTACGGTCCAGCTGGTTCAGCTGGTCAGTGTGGCTGAAAGCCACGGTTTTAAAAAAAGCAGTTCAGTGGTTTTTGCTGATCTGCTTTTTGGGGTTTAAAAACGCCAATTTTTTGGCGTTTTCTTCTTATCTTGATACTATTAGCAACAACTAGTTTTTTAAAATCAAGCTTGATTAGGCTTGATTAGACTTGTATTCCTTGATTTTATAGGCTTTCGGTGTATTATTAGGGTTATAAATTGGTTGAAAGAAAGACAAAATAAAAACCCACGTGAAAATCTCCGATTGGCGTCCGAGCACGTGAGTTGTTTATCTTTTTCATTTGTAGCCTTTATTTTAGGTGTAAAAGCCTTTTGTGTCAAGGTTATAAGCTTATTGAAAAAGATAGTCAGCTCCTACACGTGGTAAAGCGGAAGGAGATTTATATGTCAGAAATTTTTGAAGATAAAACTTAAAATGGCAAAGTTAGACATTCGCGAGAAAGTAAGATTGAAAATGTTCGTAAATCCGA
>NZ_JARFTS010000051.1:0-2819 GCF_029167175.1 Shewanella sp. A32 | reverse complement strand
TGGTTGAGGAAACTCATCCGGGTTGTATGGTTAAGCGACTAAGCGTATACGGTGGATGCCTTGGCAGTCAGAGGCGATGAAGGACGTGTTAATCTGCGAAAAGCTGTGGTGAGGTGATAAAAGCCAATTGAGCCACAGATGTCCGAATGGGGGAACCCACTTGCATAAGCAAGTATCTGCATGTGAATCCATAGCATGCAGAGGCGAACCGGGAGAACTGAAACATCTAAGTACCCCGAGGAAAAGAAATCAACCGAGATTCCCCTAGTAGCGGCGAGCGAACGGGGACCAGCCCTTAAGTCATTGGGGTGTTAGTGGAAGGTGTTGGAAAGCACCACGGTACAGGGTGATAGTCCCGTACACGACAACTAACCGATGATGAAAACGAGTAAGGCGACACACGTGGTATGTTGTCTGAAGATGGGGGGACCATCCTCCAAGGCTAAATACTCCTGACTGACCGATAGTGAACCAGTACCGTGAGGGAAAGGCGAAAAGAACCCCTGTGAGGGGAGTGAAATAGAACCTGAAACCGTATACGTACAAGCAGTGGGAGCGGTTTTTGAGACCGTGACTGCGTACCTTTTGTATAATGGGTCAGCGACTTACATTTAGTAGCGAGGTTAAGCGAATAGCGGAGCCGTAGGGAAACCGAGTGTTAACTGCGCGAATAGTTGCTAGGTGTAGACCCGAACCCCGGTGATCTAGCCATGGGCAGGTTGAAGATTGAGTAACATCAATTGGAGGACCGAACACACGTCTGTTGAAAAAGACGGTGATGACCTGTGGCTGGGGGTGAAAGGCCAATCAAACCGGGAGATATCTGGTTCTCCTCGAAAGCTATTTAGGTAGCGCCTCGAGCGAATACCATTGGGGGTAGAGCACTGTTAAGACTAGGGGGTCATCCCGACTTACCAACTCTTTGCAAACTCCGAATACCAATGAGTACTACTCGGGAGACAGACGGCGGGTGCTAACGTCCGTCGTCAAAAGGGAAACAACCCAGACCGTCAGCTAAGGTCCCAAAGTTATTGCTAAGTGGGAAACGATGTGGGAAGGCTTAGACAGCTAGGATGTTGGCTTAGAAGCAGCCATCATTTAAAGAAAGCGTAATAGCTCACTAGTCGAGTCGGCCTGCGCGGAAGATGTAACGGGGCTAAGCAATACACCGAAGCTACGGGTTCATACTATGTATGAGCGGTAGAGGAGCGTTCTGTAAGCGGATGAAGGTGAAGGGGTAACCCACACTGGACGTATCAGAAGTGCGAATGCTGACATGAGTAACGATAATGGGGGTGAAAAACCTCCACGCCGAAAGACCAAGGGTTCCTGTCCAACGTTAATCGGGGCAGGGTGAGTCGACCCCTAAGGCGAGGCCGAAAGGCGTAGTCGATGGGAAACGGGTTAATATTCCCGTACTTCTGCTAACTGCGATGGAGAGACGGAGAAGGCTAGGCCAGCGCGGCGACGGTCGTCCGCGTTTAAGGTTGTAGGTAGTGTGCTTAGGCAAATCCGGGCACATAATACTGAGGGCTGATGACGAGTCACTAAGGTGATGAAGTGGTTAATGCCAAGCTTCCAGGAAAATCTTCTAAGCTTCAGGTTAGCAGGAATCGTACCCCAAACCGACACAGGTGGTCGGGTAGAGAATACCAAGGCGCTTGAGAGAACTCGGCTGAAGGAACTAGGCAAAATGGTACCGTAACTTCGGGAGAAGGTACGCTCTTGTTGGTGATGAGACTTGCTCTCTAAGCTGACGGGAGTCGCAGATACCAGCTGGCTGCAACTGTTTATCAAAAACACAGCACTGTGCGAACTCGCAAGAGGAAGTATACGGTGTGACGCCTGCCCGGTGCCGGAAGGTTAATTGATTGGGTCATCTTCGGAGAAGCTCATGATCGAAGCCCCGGTAAACGGCGGCCGTAACTATAACGGTCCTAAGGTAGCGAAATTCCTTGTCGGGTAAGTTCCGACCTGCACGAATGGCGTAATGATGGCCAGGCTGTCTCCAGCCGAGACTCAGTGAAGTTGAAATTGCGGTGAAGATGCCGTATACCCGCGGCTAGACGGAAAGACCCCGTGAACCTTTACTATAGCTTGGCACTGAACATTGACCCTGCATGTGTAGGATAGGTGGGAGACTAAGAAGTTGGGACGCTAGTCCTGATGGAGTCGACCTTGAAATACCACCCTTGCAGTGTTGATGTTCTAACCTTGGTCCCTTATCGGGATTAGGGACAGTGCCTGGTGGGTAGTTTGACTGGGGCGGTCTCCTCCTAAAGAGTAACGGAGGAGCACGAAGGTTGGCTAAGTACGGTCGGACATCGTACGGTTAGTGTAATGGCACAAGCCAGCTTAACTGCGAGACAGACACGTCGAGCAGGTGCGAAAGCAGGTCATAGTGATCCGGTGGTTCTGAATGGAAGGGCCATCGCTCAACGGATAAAAGGTACTCCGGGGATAACAGGCTGATACCGCCCAAGAGTTCATATCGACGGCGGTGTTTGGCACCTCGATGTCGGCTCATCACATCCTGGGGCTGAAGTCGGTCCCAAGGGTATGGCTGTTCGCCATTTAAAGTGGTACGCGAGCTGGGTTCAGAACGTCGTGAGACAGTTCGGTCCCTATCTGCCGTGGGCGTTGGAAGATTGAGGGGGGTTGCTCCTAGTACGAGAGGACCGGAGTGAACGAACCGCTGGTGTTCGGGTTGTCATGCCAATGGCATTGCCCGGTAGCTATGTTCGGAATTGATAAACGCTGAAAGCATCTAAGCGTGAAGCGAGCCCCAAGATGAGTCTTCCCTTGGACCTTGAGTCCAC